>JBGSVS010000315.1:0-9826 GCA_041752895.1 Tabrizicola sp. | reverse complement strand
GAGATCAGAGCGGTGCGCGCGGCCGGTCTGGACGGGGTGGTGCTTGGCGCGTCGTTGCCGGACGGGCGGCTGGATGTGTCGGTGTTGCGGCGGCTGGCGGCGGTTGCGCGTCGGGAGGAAGAAGGCCGATTTCTTCAAAGAAATCGGACCGGAGCCTTTGAAGGCTCCGAACCGGACTTTTCGAAAAGTCCGGGGCCCTTCGAACTGGTCTTGCACCGTTGCATCGACCTTGCTCCCGACTTGGGCGCGGCGCTGGAGGAGGCGGTGGCTTTGGGGTTTCATCGCATCCTGACCTCGGGTGGCGAGACGACGGCCGAGGCCGGGGCGGCACGGATCGCGGCGCTGGTAGCGCGGGCAGCGGGGCGGATCACGGTGATGCCGGGGTCAGGGGTGAACCCCGGCAATGCAGCGCTGCTGAAGGGGCTTGGCATCCGCGAGATTCACGCGTCATGTTCAGTGGGCGCGCAGGTTGCGGGTCGGGTGGTCGAGATGGGGTTTGCCCCGCCCATGCGGCGGCAGACGGATGCGGTTCAGGTGCGGGCCTTGCGCAAGGCGCTGGAATAGGAGCGGGCGATGGACATCAACCTTTCTTTCGAACGCCCCGAGGACGGCCCGGAGTCCGGTCCCCTGACCGTCGGCTGGTTTCTGGCGCAGGACAAGGGGGCGGTTCTGTACGACGCGCCGGAACGGGTGGTGATCCGCCCGCCGAACAAGGCACATGCGAAGTCGGCAAGCCGCTGTCCGGCGGTGATCCAGCTGGAAAGCCGGTATTTCATGGTGAAATGCCCGTTCGATCTGCACATCGGCTTTCAGCGCGACGACAAGGGCAAACCGGTGCTGGTGAACCGCGCCGGGGCGGCCAGTCCGATCCGGTCGTCAAAGCTGAACGAGGTGCTGACGCAGGTGAGCGAGGCCGAGTGGCGGTTCCCGGACCGGCCCACAGTGCAGTTGCACCTGCCCTACTACTTCATCGCCGACGAGATGGTCTATCTGTCGCAGCTGTCGGCCTTTGCGCATTACCGGCCCGACCCGCTGCCCGGCACGATTTTTGGGGGACGGTTTCCGATCTCGATCTGGCCGCGCCCGCTGATGTGGGCCTTCGAGTGGCATGAACCGCAGAAGGACCTGATCCTGCGGCGGGGTGAGCCGTTGTTCTATGTCCAGTTCGAGGCCATGGACCCGTCGCGGTCGGTGCAGCTGGTCGAGGCCGAGCGGACGGCAGAGTTGCAGACCTATCTGGAAAGCATATCGGGCGTGGTGAACTATGTGAGCCAGACGTTTTCGTTGTTCAAGGCGGCGGAGGCGCTGAGGCCGAAGAAGCTCTTGGTCGCCAAGGCCCGGGAGTAGGGGCATGGGGCCGGCCCCGGGGCGCTGCCCCGGACCCCGGAGTACTTCTGCCAAGAGAAAGCACAATTTTAGGCGAATTGGAGGGATTTCGTGCGCAGCATCGTAGAGACGTATGTGGTCGCTTCGGGTCGCGTGACCGAAGTGCTGGCGGTGGAGGGACGGATCGAGGCGCCGAACTGGGCGCCATCAGGGGACTGGCTTTTGGTCAACGGTGAGGGGCGGCTGTTCCGGGTGCCGCTGGACAAGCCCGACCTGGTGCCGGTGGAGTCGGGCGCGGCGGTCAAGTGCAACAATGACCACGGGATCAGTCCGGATGGGGCGACGATCATCCTGTCGTCGCATCACGAGGGGGCAGGAAGCCAGGTCTATGTGATGCCGGTTGCCGGGGGAGAACCGGTGAAGGTGTCTCCCGAGAGCCCAAGCTGGTGGCACGGGATGTCGCCGGATGGAAAGGTGCTGGCCTATGTCGGGGCGCGAGGCGGCAGCCGGGTGATTGACGTTTATACTCTGGTTCCGGGCGAGACGGAGAAGCGGCTGACCTACGGCGAGGGGCACTGCGATGGGCCGGATTTCAGCCCGGACGGCAGCCGCATCTACTATAATTGCGACCGGACCGGGCAGGCGCAGATCTGGGTTATGGCGGCGGATGGGTCGGGGCAAAGGCAGCTGTTCGAGGATGGGTTCGTGAACTGGTTCCCGCATCCTTCGCCGGACGGGCAGCAGCTTCTGTATCTGGCCTATCCCTCCGGGACGACGGGGCATCCGGCTGACCTGGAAGTGGCGCTGGTGCTGTGCGATCCCGAAGGAGGCAACAGGCGGCGAGTGCGGGAGTTCATCGGCGGGCAGGGCTCGATCAACGTCCCCTGCTGGGCCCCGGATGGAAGCGCCTTTGCCTATGTTCGGTATGAGCCCTAGGCGGGGCGCAAGCCGCTGAGACCCTTCGGCGCCCGGGGTTTCGGATCGGGGAGGGGCAGGTCCACGGTTTGCAGGATCGGCTGCAGATGGCGCGGGTCGCCCCAGACCGAGATGTAGACCTCGGGCGGGTAGCCGTTCGACAGATGCTCGGGCGTGAGGTCGATGATCCGCACGCGGAGATCGTCGCCGTGGGCAAGCGAGGGGGCGATGATCTCTTCCGCTACCGGGCCGAGATGGCCGACGAGGCCTTCCTTGTGGTGCGGCAAGACGCCGAGGATGGGTTTCCTGAGCCGGGCAAACACACCGACGCGTCCGTCCGACAGCCGGTCAAGCCGGGCCTGGTCGCCGATGGCAAGGCCTGCGCGGGCAACATGGATGGCAAGACCCTCGACCGGGGCCTTGTGGATCAGGGGGAGCTTGGCGTCGCTCATCGTCCATCCTTTCGCATTCCGAAGGGCTGACCATGTGGGCGCGATGACCGCCGAGGCAAGGCGCGTGGGGCGATCTCGGGGCAGGCAAGCCCGATACCGCCGATGCGGGTGGCGGGGATCGGCAAGGAAAGGCCGATACGGTTGATTGGCGCGAGGTTTTCTCAGCCTGTGGTTTTTCGGCACGAGGATATTGCAAAGACGGTCCGTTGCGCCCAGATCATTGCCAAGGCCTTCAAGCGATGTGCTGGATTTCCGGGCATTGCAGGCGGGGCGCTTCACACAAGGAGTAGGACCGATGAATTTGGAGAAATTCACGGAACGGTCGCGCGGGTTCCTGCAAGCCGCCCAGACCATCGCGATGCGGGAAAGCCACCAGCGCGTGCTGCCCGACCATTTGCTGAAAGCACTGATGGATGATGACCAGGGTCTTGCCGCGAACCTGATACGCAAGGCAGGTGGCAGCCCCGAGCAGGTCAATGCGGCGGTGAATGCCGCGATTGCCAAGCTGCCCAAGGTGACCGGCGGGGATGCGCAGACCTACATCGACCCGCAGCTTGTCCGCGTGCTGGACGAGGCGGAAACCGTGGCGAAGAAGGCTGGCGACAGCTTTGTTCCGGTGGAGCGTCTGCTGACGGCGCTGGCGCTGGTGAATACTCGGGCCAAGGATGCGCTGACGGCGGGGGCGGTGACGGCCCAGGGGCTGAACACTGCGATCAACGAGGTCCGCAAGGGGCGGACGGCGGACAGTGCTTCGTCGGAAGACACGATGGAGGCGCTGAACAAGTACGCGCGCGACCTGACGCAGGCGGCGCGGGATGGGAAGATCGACCCGATCATTGGCCGGGACGAGGAAATCCGTCGTGCAATGCAAGTGCTGTCGCGGCGCACGAAGAACAACCCTGTGCTGATTGGCGAGCCGGGCGTCGGCAAGACGGCGATTGCCGAGGGTCTTGCCCTGCGGATCGTGAATGGCGACGTGCCGGAGTCCTTGCGCAACAAGCGGCTGATGGCCTTGGACATGGGCTCGCTGATCGCGGGGGCGAAGTATCGCGGCGAGTTCGAGGAGCGGCTAAAAGCCATCCTGAAGGAAATCGAGGCGGCCTCGGGCGAGGTGATACTGTTCATCGACGAGATGCATACTCTGGTCGGCGCGGGCAAATCCGAGGGCGCGATGGATGCGGCGAACCTGATCAAGCCCGCGCTGGCGCGGGGCGAGTTGCACTGCATCGGGGCGACCACGCTGGATGAATACCGCAAGCATGTAGAGAAGGACGCGGCGCTGGCCCGTCGCTTCCAGCCGGTGTTTGTGTCCGAGCCGACCGTGGAGGACACGATCAGCATTCTGCGCGGGATCAAGGAGAAGTACGAGCTGCACCACGGGGTACGGATCACCGATGCGGCGCTGGTCGCGGCGGCGACGCTGTCGCACCGCTATATCACTGACCGCTTCCTGCCGGACAAGGCGATCGACCTGATGGACGAAGCCGCCAGCCGTCTGCGGATGGAGGTGGATTCCAAGCCCGAAGAGCTGGACGCGCTGGACCGACAGGTGCTGCAATTCCAGATCGAGGCCGAGGCCTTGAAGAAGGAAGACGACGCGGCGTCGAAGGACCGGCTTGAGAAGCTGGAGCGTGAGCTGGCCGATCTGCAGCAGAAGTCGGCGGAAGTGACGGCGAAGTGGCAGGCGGAGCGGGCCAGCCTTGAGGCCGCGCGGACGCTGAAGGAACAGCTGGACCATGCCCGCGCCGAGCTGGAAGGGGCCAAGCGCGAGGGCAACTTCGCCAAGGCGGGTGAGCTGCAATACGGCCGCATCCCGCAGCTGGAGAAGGACCTCGTCGAAGCGGAAGCCAAGGAAGGTCAGGCTTTGGTCGCTGAGGCTGTGCGCCCCGAGCAGATCGCCGAGGTGGTGGAACGCTGGACGGGCATTCCGACGACCAAGATGCTGGAGGGCGAGAAGGAGAAGCTTCTCAAGATGGAAGAGGAGCTGGGCCGTCGCGTCGTTGGACAACAGGCGGCAGTAAGTGCGGTGTCGCGTGCAGTCCGCAGGTCGCGTGCGGGGCTCTCGGATGAGAACCGGCCCTTGGGGTCGTTCCTGTTCCTCGGGCCCACCGGCGTCGGCAAGACCGAACTGACCAAGGCGCTGGCCGCGTATCTCTTTGACGACGACTCGGCGATGGTACGCATCGACATGTCGGAGTTCATGGAGAAGCATTCGGTCAGCCGGTTGATCGGTGCGCCCCCCGGCTATGTCGGGTACGACGAAGGCGGGGTGCTGACCGAGGCGGTGCGGCGGCGGCCGTATCAGGTCGTCCTCTTCGACGAGGTCGAGAAGGCGCATCCGGATGTGTTCAACGTGCTGTTGCAGGTGCTGGACGATGGCCGCCTGACCGACGGGCAGGGCCGGACGGTGGACTTCAAGCAGACGCTGATCATCCTCACCTCGAACCTTGGGGCGCGGGCGCTGTCGGAACTGCCGGATGGGGTGGATGCCAGCGGGGCCAAGGCCGAGGTGATGGAGGCGGTCCGGCAGCATTTCCGGCCCGAATTCCTGAACCGTCTGGATGAGCAGATCATCTTCGACCGGCTGAACCGGGCGGATATGTCTGGCATCGTCGAGATCCAGATGAAGCGGCTGGAGGCCCGACTGGCGGCGCGGAAGATCGTGCTGGACCTGGATGCCACGGCGAAGGCCTGGCTGGCGGACGAAGGCTACGACCCTGTCTTTGGCGCGCGGCCCCTGAAGCGGGTGATCCAGCGGCAGTTGCAGGACCCGCTGTCGGAGATGTTGCTGGCCGGGGAGATTCTGGATGGCAGCGTGATCCAGGTGACGGGGGGGCCGGAAGGTCTCATTATCGGCGACCGGGTGGTGCAAAGCCGCCGCGAACGGCCGCATACGGCGGTGGTGCATTAAGGCGACAAGGGGCGGGCAGCGATGTCCGCCCCGGTTTGCTTTGGACTTCAGCTGCGCAGGGCGGGCAGGCCGATGCCCGTCGCCTGAAACCCGCCATCGACGGCGATGGTCTGTCCGGTGACGTAGGACGCGCGGGGCGAGCAGAGGAAGTGGATAACCTCGGCGATCTCATCCTCGCTGCCATAGCGGTTGAGCGGGATCGCGTCGTGATAGGCGGCAATGATCTGGGGCGAATGGACCGCCATGGCCAGCTTGGTGCGCACCGGTCCCGGGGCGACGCAGTTCGCGCGGATGCCGTGTTCCCCGAGTTCCACCGCCTGCTGCTGGGTCAGCTGGATGACGGCGGCCTTCGACGTGCCGTATGCCACACGCAGGGTCGAAGCGCGCAGGCCCGAGATCGAGGCGATGTTGACGATGGCCCCGCGTGAGGCTTTCAGCGCAGGAATGGCGGCCTGAGTGACCAGGAAAACGCCGTCGAGGTTCGTCTCCATCACCCGGCGCCAGCGGGTGAAGTCGGTCTCCTCTACCGGGCCGAAATCGGCCACGCCGGCGTTGTTCACCAGCGCATCGATCCGGCCAAAGCGGGCCTCGGTTTGCCGCAGCATCGCGGTTACCTGATCGGGCAGCGAGACATCGGCGACGATGGGATGGACGTCTGAAAGGCCGGTGGCGGCGGCGTGCAGGGCTTCTGCATCGCGGTCGATCATGGTGACCGACCAGCCGTCCGCAAGAAACCGGCGGGTCGTGGCAAGACCGATGCCACGCGCGGCACCAGTGATGAGGGCGGTTTTCTGGGTCATGGGAACCTCGACTTTTGGCCGAGGGTGGCGCGCCTGAAAAGGAAGCGCAACGGCATTCATCTGCCGGGACGGAGGGGCCGGGGGCACAACACCCCGGCCCTACGGATCACTTCGGCAAGAGGACCTTGTCGATCACATGGATCACGCCGTTCGAGGCGATGATGTCGGCCGTCGTCACGCGCGACTTGTTGACCTTGACGCCGCTGCGGCCGTCGACGTGGACCGTCTGGCCCTGCACGGTGGCGACGTCCATGCGCTTGCCTGCCAGCTGGTCCGAAGTCACGGCCCCCGGCACGACGTGGTAGGTCAGGACCTTGATCAGCTGGTCCTTGTTCTCGGGCTTCAGGAGGTTCTCGACCGTTCCCGCAGGCAGGGCGGCGAAGGCCGCGTTGGTGGGGGCGAAGACGGTGAAGGGGCCATCGCCCTTCAGCGTATCAACCAGCCCGGCGGCGCTGACTGCGGCGACGAGGGTGGAGAAATCCTCGTTCGACGAGGCGATGTCGACGATGTCGGGTTCTTTTGGCGTGGTGACGCAGGCGGAAAGCAGGGCTGCGACGGAAACGGCTGTGGCCAGCTGGAAAAGCGAGCGGCGGTTCATGTGATTGTCCCCTGTTGGATGGAAAACGGTTTGGGCCCAGTTCGGGCCCGGAACGGAATGGGGGGCACCATTGGCACCCCCCGCACTGCATTACATCGGCGGCAGAATGACCGAGTCGATGACGTGGATCACGCCGTTCGAGGCCGCGACGTCCGCTGCAGAGATGACCGCGCCGTTGACCTTCGGCCCGCCGTCAAGCGTGATGGTCACTTCGGCACCATTCACGGTCGCGGCCTTCATGCCTTCGGTCAGATCGGTCGACATGACCTTGCCCGCCACAACGTGGTAGGTCAGGACCGCGGTCAGCTTGTCCTTGTTTTCCGGCTTCAGCAGGTCTTCGACGGTGCCAGCAGGAAGTGCTGCGAAGGCCGCGTCAGTCGGTGCGAAAACGGTGAACGGGCCTTCGCCCTTCAGCGTCTCGACCAGGCCGGCGGCGGTCAGCGCGGCGGCCAGGGTGTTGAACGAACCAGCCGCGACAGCGGTGTCGACGATGTCCTTGTCCTGCGCAAAGGCAGGCATCGCAAAGGCGGTGGCGGCGGTCAGAGCCAGGAAAGTTCTGCGGATCATGTGGTGTCACTCCCGTTATGATCGGTATGCCGTCATTGGCAGGTGTCATATGGGTGGGATGCGACATCGGATCAGTGCGACATTTCCGTGATCCGCGCTTGATCCGGGGCGCAGACGCCCTAAGCCAGGCCATTCCCGCAGGTCCAATCAACCTGCCGTGAGCACAGTTCATCAGGCGTGATGCGTCGGAAGCAATGTTTCATGATTTTGGCGCAGTCGTGACGCAGTTTGCTTTGCCTTTTGTGTAGGGTGGCTCCACGTTCGATAAAGCCGTGATGGAGTATGATATGCGCCGCCTGTCCTGGTCCGATGTGACGCCAAAGCCCCTGTGGCTGAACCGCCGCCAGCTGATCGCTGGTGCTGCGGCCCTTGCTGCCACCCCGGCCGTGGCCCGGATCGAAGCCGCTTCCAGCACGTATTCGACGGATGTCGAACCGACGTCGCTTGAGGATATAACCAGCTACAACAACTTCTACGAGTTCGGGACCGGCAAGGGCGACCCGGCGGAATATGCCGGTGGCCTGACCATCGATCCCTGGTCGGTCGTGATCGACGGGCTGGTCGACAAGCCCGGCACCTATGATCTTGCGGACGTCATGAAGGATCAGCCGCTGGAGGAACGCATCTACCGCTTCCGCTGCGTCGAGGCCTGGTCGATGGTCGTGCCCTGGATCGGGTTTGAACTCGCGGGGCTTTTGAACCGGGTGGGCGTGCAGTCCGGGGCGAAGTTCGTGGCCTTCGAAACACTGGTTCGGCCGGAGGAGATGCCGGGTCAGAGCAGCCCGTTTATCGAGTGGCCTTATCGTGAGGGGCTGCGACTGGACGAGGCGATGCATCCGCTGACCATCATGGCGACGGGACTTTATGGCGAGCCGATGCCCAAGCAGAACGGCGCGCCGATCCGGCTGGTGGTGCCGTGGAAATACGGCTTCAAGTCGATCAAGTCGATCGTGCGGATCAGCCTCGTCGACAAGATGCCCCAGACGACATGGAACATGCTGCAGCCGTCGGAATATGGATTCTATTCGAACGTGAACCCGAACGTGAACCACCCGCGCTGGAGCCAGGCCTCCGAAAGGGTCATCGGATCGGGGCTGTTCGGGGGGCGGCAGGACACGCTGATGTTCAACGGCTATGAGGCTGAGGTGGCAGGTCTTTACGCAGGCCAGGATCTGGCGGCGGACTACTGATGGACCGCGTCAATACGCTTGCCCGCCGGGTGCCGACCTGGGTGGTCTATGGCCTGGGGCTGGTGCCGCTAGCGTACCTGGTCTGGGGCGCGGTGTCCGATACGCTGGGCCCGGACCCGGTCAAGGCGATTGAACATGCGCTGGGAGAGCGGGGGCTGCAGTTCCTGCTTGCCTCGCTGGCGATCACGCCCTTGCGGCGGGTTGGGGTGAACCTGCTGCGGTTCCGCCGGGCGTTGGGACTTCTGGCGTTCGGATATGTCGCGCTGCACCTGACGGCCTGGGTCTGGCTGGATATGGGCCTGCGCTGGACCGAGATGGCCGCCGACCTGACCAAGCGGCCCTACATCATCATCGGCATGGTCGGCTTCCTGGTGATGGTGCCGCTGGCCGCTACATCCTGGAACGGCGCGATCCGCCGGATGGGGGCGGCGGCCTGGGGGCGGCTGCACCGGCTGGCCTATGTGGCGATTCTGGCTGGAGTGCTGCATCTGGCGCTGCTGGTGAAGGTCTGGACGGCAGAAACGCTGATCTACGCAGGCCTCGCGCTGGTCCTTCTTGCGGTGCGGCTTGTGCCGAAGGCGCGGAGGGCCAGTCCGGCGCGTGCCTGATGCTTCCAACCGATGCTGCGGGCGCAAGAAAATTGCTGCAAGGCGGCGTCAGTTGTGGGTTCGATTGCGCCAACCACCAGATTTTGCGGTGTTTTATGTTCTCCACAAAAATTTTGGTGGAAAGGCGTTTTTTGCTCTTGCGGGTTTCGCGGGTCATCCGTAAATACCCCTTCACCGAAGCGGAACGGCGACGGTGACGGACAGAAGCGGCAGCGACGGTTCGGAAAATCTGAAGACAAGGCGCGAAGGGATACGCCAAGAAATTGGCGGATCGCACGTTTTTTGTCTGACGACAGCTCTTTGAGACTGATTTGTATTTGAAGGGATATGCGGGCGGTTTGGGCGCATCGGCGTCTGATCGCAGCATATCGGCCTACTAGGGGAGCGGGGGAACCTGCCGACCGATGATGTAGGTGTCAGCTTCACTGTCTTGGCAGGGTTGTTCGCGAGAACGGCTTT
>JBGSVS010000314.1:0-4793 GCA_041752895.1 Tabrizicola sp. | reverse complement strand
CCCGACACGGGGCGGGGCATTCGGGCAGAGGAGGACCAGCTTCTGGTTCCGGGCGATCCGGCCAGTGTCGGCCCCCGGGTTGCGGCCTGGCTGAAGGTCCTGGCCCGCGACCGCCTTGCCCGCGCTTCCACCCACTACGCGGGCCTGGTGGGTCGCAGCTACGCGACGCTTGCGATCCGTGACACCCGGTCACGTTGGGGGTCCTGCTCGCCTGACGGGAGGCTGATGTATTCCTGGCGGCTGATCATGGCCCCGCCCGCGGTCCTCGACTACGTCGCCGCGCATGAGGTGGCGCATCTGGTCGAGCTGAACCATTCGCCGGCCTACTGGCGGGTGGTCAGCGGCATCTGCCCGGACTGGAAGGCGCACCGGGCCTGGCTTCGGACGCATGGCAACACGCTCCACCGGGTGCGCTTTCAGGATTGACCGGCTGGCGGGACGGGTGTTTCCCTGCCCCCATGATGACCCCGCGCATCCCCGACCCCAACGCCGCCGCGCATGAGCGGGTCTACCGGTCGCTGCGCCAGCAAGTGATGCACGGCGAGCTTGACCCCGGCCATGCTCTGACGCTGCGGGGGTTGGGCAAGCAGTTCGGTGTCTCGATGACCCCCGCCCGCGAGGCCGTGCGGCGGCTGGTGGCCGAGGGGGCGCTGACCTTGTCCTCCTCGGGCCGGATTTCCACGCCGGAGCTGACCCCGGAACGGATCGAGGAGCTGGCGGCGATCCGGGCCTTGCTGGAGCCGGAGATGGCCGCCCGCGCACTGCCCCGCGCCCACTTCGCGCTGATTGAAAGGCTGACGGCGATCAACGCGCTGAACGGCGAGGCGGCGGTCCGGGGGGACGCGGTGACCTATGTCCGCACCAACCTGGAGTTCCACCGGACCCTCTATCTGCGGGCCCAGACCCCGGCGATGCTGGCGATGTGCGAGACGGTCTGGCTGCAGCTGGGGCCGACGATGCGGGCGGTCTATGCGAAGGTCAAGCGGAGGGAGCCGCCGATGCATCACCGAGTGATCCTGGCGGCGCTGAAGGCGGGGGATGAACCGGGGTTGCGGCTGGCCGTCCGGACGGACGTCACGCAAGGGCTGCGGCATCTGGCGGGATAGTGTCCACGGTGGACAAACGTGGATGGGTCAGGGAAATCAAAGGGTTGTTCGCGCGCGTTAGGGGTTTGTTAATCCCTGTCCGCGACAGATAGAACGGTTGTTGTGTGCGGCCGCCTCTGGCACCCTGCATCGGAAGAACCAAGGGGAAACCGATGATGCTGGTCTCGACCGAGAGGGTCCATCCGGTTGCGCGGACCGACCCGATGCAGGGGCAGATCGAATGGGACCCGATCAAGTCGCTGTGGTGGTTTGCCCATCTGGCCGGCACGGTCGCGGCCTTGCTGCTCTATCCTGCGCTGGAAGGGGTGGCGGTCTTTCTGGTGCTGACGGCGGTCACGATCTGTGCCGGGCATTCGACGGGCATGCACCGGCTGTTGATCCACCGATCCTTCAAGACCCCGCGCTGGCTGGAGTATCTGCTGGTCTACCTGGGGGTGCTGGTCGGGATGGCTGGCCCTTTCGGGATGATCCGGGCGCATGACATGCGGGACTGGCACCAGCGGCAGACGCTGTGTCCGCCGCATCCATCGCATGGTGCGGGGTTCAGGCGGGACGGCTGGTGGCAGCTGCATTGTGTCTATCGGCTGGACAACCCACCGGACTTTGTCTTCGAGCCAGAGGTTGCTGGGTCCAGGTTCTACCGTTTGGTCGAAGCGACCTGGATGGCGCAGCAACTGCCGCTGGCGGTCATCCTGTTTGCGCTGGGCGGGATGGACTGGGTGTTGTGGGGCATTTCGGTGCGCATCGTCGCCTCGCTGACCGGGCATTGGGCGGTCGGGCACTTTGCGCATCGGACGGGGCAGCAGGGTTGGCGGGTCGAGGGGCTGCCGGTGCAGGGCTACAACCTTCCCGGGCTGGGTCTGGTGACCTTTGGCGAAAATTGGCACGGCAACCACCACGCCTTCCCGCACTCGGCCCGGCTGGGGGTAGAGCCGGGGCAGGTTGACCCCGGCTTCTGGTTCATCCGCACGCTGGAATGGCTTGGTCTGGCAAGTGCGATCCGGTTGCCGGAAAGCGAGCCGCCCCGGGAAGGGCTGGTGCGGGTTGGGGTTGAGGAGACGGAGGGGTTGCGCGACATGACTTTTCGTAGAGCGTGACTTCCCAACTGATGCATTGACGAGGAGATGGGAGATGCTTGACCTGGGGACAAAAACTGACGCGCAAATCAATGCCTTGATCAGGAACCATGAAGACAAGAACGCGCGAGGCCTGCCGATCTACCCTCTCCTGCTCGAAGAAAGAGCAAGGCGCGCGCAAGCAAAGAGCCTACTGGACTTCAACAAGTCTTTAGATGTTCTCCGGGAAGCTGCGGTGACCCAGATTTGCATTTCATACGGTAAGATCGCTGAAGCCAGCGGAGTGGAATGGAGTAAAGCGCGTCATCAGATGAATGGAGCAAAAGGGCATCTCGATGGGCTGCTAGACAATTGCCACGCCAAAGGGCTGCCTATGCTCCCAGCGATTTGTGTCAACAAGACCAATCTTGAGACAGGCGAGTTGGACGCTTCCGCTTTGCTTGGCTTTGCTGAAGGGGCGCGACGCTTGGGGCACAGCTTCTCCGATGCACACGCATTTCATCGCGCTCGACAAGAAGAGTGTTGGGCTTGGGGAAGAGAGCAACAAACAGGCGCCTGATCCCTCGCCCGGAATCAAGGCGCTCTTGCGCCGCCGGGCAGCGCCCGTCCGCCCCCTCGGGCGGACGCTTCTTCAGCGTCTGCCTGCAGAACTTCGGTGGGAGGGGTTGAACCATAAGGTGCGTAGAACTGCTGTCGCGGCGCCCACCCGGCGGTCGGGCGCTGCCCTGTGTTGCGCGTTTCGGTGCATCCGTGCACAGATGCCCCCCCGCATTTGCGCCTTGGCGCGCGGGCCCGTTGGCCCCATCTTCTGCCCAACGCAATCAGGAGACATCCCATGTCCATCCGTCCCGTCATCGAGACCCGCCGCGCCCAACCGCATATTGAGGGCGCAGGCGTTCATCTGCACCGCGCTTTCGGGTTCCAGGACCCGACCGAGGCGGACCCGTTCTTGCTGTTTGACGACTTTCGGGGGGATCATCCCCGGGACTACTCGGCTGGCTTTCCGTGGCACCCGCACCGGGGGATCGAGACGATCACCTATGTCCTCGCCGGGACCGTGGAGCATGGCGACTCGCTTGGAAACCGGGGGATTTTGGGGCCGGGAAGCCTGCAGTTGATGACCGCCGGGCGGGGCATCCTGCACCAGGAGATGCCGAAGGGTGATGACAAGGGGCGGATGCATGGCTTTCAGCTGTGGGGCAACCTGCCGCGCGCGCTGAAGATGACGGCGCCGCGCTATCAGGACATGGAGGCGAGCGCGCTACCGGAACGGCATGAGGATGACGGCACTTCGATCCGGGTGGTCATTGGCGACTATCGCGGGGTGAAAAGCCCGGTCGATGGCATCGCGGCGGACCCGCAATATCTGGATGTCTATGTGCCTGCGGGCAAGCGGAAGACCTTCAAAGTCGACACCCGCCGCCGGGCCTTTGCCTATGTCTTCGAGGGCTCGGCCAGCTTCCGCGATGCGGCGCGGCCTGAGGGTGTGCTGCTGGAGAAGGAAGTGGCGGGGCAGGAGGTCAATATCCGTGACCTTTCTGGCAACCGGACGCTGGTGCGCTTTGGGGCGGGCGATGAGGTGACGGTGACATCGGGGCCGGAGGGGGTGCGGTTTCTTCTGATCAGCGGTGCGCCGATCGAAGAGCCGGTGGCCTGGGCCGGACCGATCGTGATGAACTCGGAAGCCGAGCAGCAGCAGGCGTTCAAGGAGTTGCGCAACGGGACCTTCATCCGCCCGGCGCATTGAGGGACAGCCCAAGAATTTTCGACGAAAATTCTAGGGCGCCCCAGCGGGTTGCAACCGGTTCCGGCTACCGGCATGGTGCAAGCGACACTGCGCTGGACAGCCCGAGAGAGCCGAGATGTACAACAAGCCGCTTGGAATGCAGTATCGCCGGTTCCTGGCCACGCTGCATTCCCAGCTTCTCTTCGACTGGTATCTGGAAGTCGGCTGCCGGTCGGGGGAAAGTTTCGCTCCGGTTCGGTCGAAGACCATCGCGGTCGATCCGTTCTTCCGGGCTGAGATCAACATCATCGGCAAGAAGCCCGCGCTGCATGTGTTTCAGGCGACGAGCGATGATTTCTTTGGCAACGGGTTCCTTGCGCGGAACGACATACGGCTGAGCCTGGCGTTCCTGGACGGGATGCACCTGTTCGAGTTTCTCTTGCGCGACTTCATGAACACCGAGGCAGCGATGGACCCGAACGGGGTCATCATGCTGCATGACTGCGTGCCCTACGGGCAGAAGATGACGCGGCGCGATCTGGACAATCTGCCGGACGGGGCTTGGACGGGGGATGTCTGGAAGCTGATCCCGATCCTGCAGAAGTGGCGGCCAGAGTTGACGATCACGGTGCTGGACTGCCAGCCGACAGGGCTGGTCTGTGTCAGTGGGCTGGACCCGGCGAACCGGGTGCTGGCGGACAATTACGACCGGATCGTCGCCGACTATTCCGACATGGATATCAAGCAGTTCGGGGTCAAGAAGTTCTTTGCATCCTTCGAATACACTGGCGCGCGGCTGGTGGCCCGCAAGGGGTTCCAGCTGTTCCGGGGGGTTGCGCTGCCGGAAGACGCGGCGCTGGAGCCGGCGCAGATCACGCCCTAGTC
>JBGSVS010000313.1:0-3042 GCA_041752895.1 Tabrizicola sp. | reverse complement strand
CACCACGGTCAGCAGCAGCCGCTGCCCGTCGCTGGCCGAACGCGCCCGGTCGAGGATATCATAGACCTCCCACACGTCCTGCCTCAGGACCGAGGGGCCAAGCGCCACCGCCAGCCCTTCGACGTGCAGCCGTGCCGTTTCGGACAGGCGCGCGTCCTGCACGCGGCCAAGGGCTGCAAGCACGCCCTGGCTTGCAACCAGACCCAAGAGGATCATCAGCGCCGCCGTGATCAGCGGCACACGCAGAGTAACGGGAAGGTTGCGGAACCGCTGCAGGGGTTTCATCCGCCCCCCAGAACGGCCATGCGCGCGGCGATGCCGTCAAACAGCGAAGGGTCTGCCGCCGTGATGCTGTCCAGAAACAGAAGACGCAGCACCGCCTGCCCTTGATCGGTCCGGTCAAAGCCCTGAAGGGCTGTGGCACAGGCCTGCACGGCGGTTTCCCCCATCCGGTCGCTGCGCGCGACAAAAGGCGGAAAACCCAGCCTTTCCGACCGGGCGATGATCCTGGTCCGCGCGGTCAGATCTGGCTCGACGCTGTTCAGAACCTCCCAGACATAGCCGTCAACGCTGCCGGATTGGGTCAGCCCACCCGCAACTGCGCGCACGACATTGCGGTGGCCATAGGTAAAGATCGCCCGCGAAAAGAACCGCTCGGGTGTCTCATTCATGCGGGCAAGGTCTGACGCGGTCACCAGATAGCCCGAGTTGCTGTCGGGGTCGGAAAAGGCATGCGCCCCGCCCCGCAGGTCGGCGAGGCCACTTGCTGGGTCATTCGCTGCCGCGATCAGGTAGGATTGGTACAGCGGTTCCCCACGCCATACCGGCACCCCCAACAGCGACAGGTTGGACCGGTGCTGCAGATAGGGATAGCCGCAGGTCCAGGCCGCATCAACCGACCCATCGAGCAAGGCCCCGGTGATCTCCTGATAGGTGCGCCGCTGGATCAACTGGATCTCTTGTCCCATCGCCATGGCAAGCGCGTCGCGCAGGGCCGAAATCACGGCAGCATCGTTGTCCAGAAACACCGGCGTCAGTGCAAAGCGGAACGGCGCGACGGTTTGCGCCCGCACAATTGGTGCTGCGCAGACAGCAGCCCCGGTCAGGATTGCGGCCCGGCGTGTCAGCATGAATGTCTCCCCCTCGGGCGCAGAACCGGCAAACCCTACCCAAGATCAGCGCCTGATGCAGATTGTCCCTTGCAGCGCAGTCCGTCAAATCGTAAATCGACGATAAACGAAAGGTGCCTTGCCGGGTGGGACCGTGATGTCCGATGACGATACTCTTGCCGCCCAGGCCAAGGCTTTGGCCCATCCGGCGCGCATCCGGATCCTGCGCCTGCTGCTTGCCACCCCCGGCTGTATCGGTGGCGACATTGTCGGTGCAGTAGGCCTTGCGCAGTCGACCGTGTCCGAGCATCTGCGCATCCTGAAATCCGCCGGGTTGATCACCGGTGAAATCTCTGGTCCCCGGGTGTGCTATGCGCTTAACCCCGAGGCACTGTCCCTGCTGGCGGGTTTTGTCGCCTCGCTTGAACCACCAGCCCATGACACCTGCTGCGTCCCCGAACCGAAAGCTGCCCCATGAGCCTGTTTGAACGCTATCTGACCCTCTGGGTCGCGCTTGGCATCGGGGCAGGGCTGGCGCTTGGTGCGCTTCTGCCCGGTGTCTTTGCCACCTTGGCGAGCCTCGAATACGCCTCTGTGAACCTGATCGTCGCGGTGCTGATCTGGGCGATGGTCTATCCGATGATGGTGGCGGTGGACCTGTCGTCGCTGAAGTCGGTCGGACAGCGGCCCCGCGGTCTGATCATCACGCTGGTGATCAACTGGCTGATCAAACCGTTCACAATGGCCGCCCTGGGGGTGCTGTTCTTCCAATACCTCTTTGCCGGGCTGATCGACGGAGCCAAGGCCCCGGAATACATCGCCGGGCTGATCCTGCTTGGCGCTGCACCCTGCACGGCGATGGTGTTCGTCTGGTCGCAGATGACACGCGGCGATGCCAACTACACGCTGGTGCAGGTGTCATTGAACGACCTGATCATGGTGGTGGCCTTTGCGCCGATCGTGGCCTTCCTCCTGGGCGTCACCGAGATCGCCGTGCCTTGGGAGACGCTGATCCTGTCGACGGTGCTTTACGTGGTAATCCCGCTGGTGGCGGGGGCTCTGACGCGATCCGTCCTTATCCGTCAGGGCGGCGAGGCGGCGGTTGCGGCCTTCACGGCCCGCATCAAGCCCGCGTCCATGATGGGTCTGTTGCTGACCGTCGTGCTGCTGTTCGGGTTTCAAGGGCCGGTCATTCTGGCGCAACCGGGCCTGATTGCCCTGCTTGCCGTGCCGATCATCATCCAGTCCTATGGCATCTTCGCGCTGGGCTATGGTTGGGCTTACCTTTGGAAATTGCCGCACAGGATTGCTGCCCCCTGCGCGTTGATCGGCACGTCGAACTTCTTTGAACTGGCCGTCGCCGTGGCCATCGGCCTGTTCGGCCTGAACTCGGGCGCGGCATTGGTGACGGTGGTCGGCGTGCTGGTCGAGGTGCCGGTGATGCTGTCGCTGGTGGCCTTTGCCAACCGCACAATGGAAAGGTTCCCGAAATGACCGATACGCCCAACATCGACAACGCGCTGTTCCCGGGCATTGACAGAGCGGCGCTGCCCACCCTACTGCCCAAGACCCCTGCGCCAGGCGCATCCTGACCCGCCTTGGGGCCAAGCTGCGGTTCCATCACTCCTAGCGACGGCCGCCAAATGAAGGCGTGGACGCGACCCACCCAAAGCTGCGCGAATTGCGCGACTTCACGGCCCAAGGGGTGGCCACCGATGTTCCGTCGTAAGTCCTTTGCAGCCCCGACACGTGGCGCGCCTGTCATGCCTTGGCCAGATCCTCGAACAATCGCGCCACGCCTTCTGCGCCCGGATCATTGTGGCCCCTAAGCTTGTCAGCGGCGAGGTAGCTTGCGCGCCCGGCCTTGGCGCGAGTCATCTCGGCTGTCGCGTTAGCGCCTTCGCGGGCGGCTTCGGCGGCCTGGCCCACTCCC
>JBGSVS010000312.1:0-6536 GCA_041752895.1 Tabrizicola sp. | reverse complement strand
CCCCGCCACGCCCCCCGCTGGCGGGTAGAGCTTTCGGCCCTGCACAGCCTTGCCGACATCGATGATCTGGCCGAGCTGATCCGCGACGTCACCCGCGCCTTCGACCGCGCGCCGGTCCGTCTGCGGGTCGCAGTCTAGCCTTTGATCGATGCAGTGACGTAGTTGCACGACAGATCCCGGTCCGACAGGCTCCACCGCCAAGTCACCGGGTTGAACACCATGCCCTTGCGGTCCACCGGCCGCAGGCCAGCTTTATCGATCAGACCGTAAAGCTCATCCGGGGTGATGAACTTCGCCCAGTCATGCGTGCCCTTCGGCAGCCAGCGCATCACCCATTCCGCCCCGATTATCGCCATCATGAACGACTTCGGGTTCCGGTTCAGGGTCGAACAGATCATCAAACCGCCCGGCTTCAGCAGCTCCTGACAGGCGGTGAGGTAGGCCTGCGGGTCGGCCACATGCTCCACGACCTCCATGTTCAACACGACGTCGAACTGCTCACCCGCTGCAGCCATCGCTTCGGCGGTCGTGTGCCGGTAGTCGATCTTCAGGCCCGACTGCTCGGCATGCACCTGCGCTACAGGGATGTTGCGCGCCGCTGCATCGGCACCCACGACCTCGGCCCCCAGTCGCGCCATCGGCTCAGACAGAAGCCCCCCGCCGCAGCCGATATCCAGGATGCGCAGGCCTTTGAAGGGTAGTTGCGCGGAAAGGTCGCGCCCAAATTCCGCTGCGATCTGGGCGCAGATATAATCCAACCTGCAGGGGTTCAGCATGTGCAAAGGCTTGAACTTGCCGTTCGGGTCCCACCACTCGGCGGCCATCGCCTCGAACTTGGCCACTTCGCCGGGATCAACCGTATCGACTGCCATCGCCATCTCCTATTGCCCTTCGACACCGGACATTCCCGACGCTATATAGGGTGAATATGGATCAGAGATCAGGTCAAAAGCGCGCAGTCGAATACCTTTACCCGCCGATCGACCCCTTCGATCAGCGTGTGATCGACATGGGCGACGGGCACCGGGTCTATGTCGAACAATGCGGCAATCCCGAGGGCATCCCGGTCGTCGTCTTCCATGGCGGGCCGGGTGGCGGCTGTTCCCCGGCCATGCGGCGCTACTTCGACCCCCGCACCTTCCGCGTCATCCTGTTCGACCAGCGCGGCTGCGGCCGCTCGCGCCCCCATGCCTCGGTCACTGCCAACACCACCTGGCACCTGGTCGAGGATATCGAGACGATCCGCACCGCGCTTGGCATCGACCGCTTCATCGGCTTTGGCGGCAGCTGGGGGGCGACGCTTGCGCTGATTTACGCGCTGACCCATCCCGACCGCGTCAACCATCTGGTCCTGCGCGGAGTCTTCCTTGCCACTCGGGCCGAGCTGAACTGGTTCTACGGCGGTGGGGCAGGGGCCTTCTTCCCCGACCTCTGGTCCCGCTTCACCGAAGTCATCCCCGAGGCCGAGCGGTCCGACCTCATCGCCGCCTACCACCGCCGCCTCTTTTCCGGCAACCTGGTCGAGGAAACCCGCTACGGTCGCATCTGGGCCAACTGGGAAAACGCCCTCGCTTCGATCCAGAACGAGGGTGCCTTGGGCGAAAGCCCTTCGGACTACGCCCGCGCCTTTGCCCGGTTGGAAAACCACTACTTCCAGAACGCCGGTTTCCTGGAAAGCGACGGCTGGATCCTGCGCGAACGCCGCCGGATCGAGCATATCCCCACCACCATCATCCAGGGCCGCTACGACATGATCTGCCCGCCGCATTCGGCCTGGTCGCTGGCAAAGGGCTGGTCGAAGTGTGAGCTGAAGATGGTCCCCATGGCCGGTCACGCCTTGTCCGAACCCGGCATCTCCGAAGCTTTGGTCCGCGTGATGGACGGGTTGCGCGCGTAGGGTGGGCAATCTGCCCACCTTCCGTTAAGGACACGGAACCTCCAGTCCCAAGGCGCCCCATGTCCTCCCTCTTCGGCACGCCCGACTACGCCGGGACGCTTGCCCTCCTCCTGACCGTGACCCTCGCCGCCAGCCTGGCCCGAGGCTTCTCCGGCTTTGGTGCCGCGCTGATCTTCATCCCGCTCGCCAGCGCGCTTCTTGGCCCCAAGGTCGCGGTGCCCCTCCTTCTCGTCGTCGACAGCATCATGACCGCCGCCATGATCCCCGCTGCCGTCCGCTCCTCTGACCAGCGCGACGTGCTGACCATGGCCCTTGGCGCGTTGGTCGGCGTGCCCGCAGGGACCTGGCTTCTTACCTCGCTTGATCCCATGACCCTGCGCTGGGGCATCGTCGGGCTTGCCGCCGTCATGCTGGTGGTGCTCGTCTCCGGCTGGCGCTACCGAAACCGCCCCACGCCAACTCTGACCGTCCTCGTCGGCCTCGTCTCCGGCTTCTGTTCGGGGGCCGCGCAGATCGGCGGACCGCCCGTCGTGGCCTATTGGCTCGGCGGCCCCGGCTCGGCCCGAACCGTCCGCGCCAACATCATCTTCTACTTTGCGGTCACCAGCCTGATCGCCGCCGTCGGCTATGTCTGGGGTGGGATCATCACCCTGCAGGTTCTCACCCTCGCCGCCCTGATCGCTCCGGTCTACGGGCTCGGCGCTTGGGCGGGCAGCCGGATGTTCGGCCTTGCCAGCGAACAGACCTTCCGCCGCATCTGCCTGATCATGATCGCTTTTGCCACTTTGGTCAGCATGCCGGTGCTGGACGGCTGGCTTCGGCCCTAGGCGCGCTTGCCCACCACCGCGACGCCCAGCGCCTCCAGCACCTTCGCCTCGATATGCGCCGCGTCCAGCCCCGCGACCCGGTACATCGCCTCGGGCGAGGCCTGGTCGATGAAGATGTCCGGCAGGACCAGCGACCGATACTTCAGCCCCCGGTCGAACACCCACTCATCGGCCAACAGCTGCGCGACATGGGACCCAAAGCCCCCAACCGCGCCTTCTTCGACCGTCACCAGCGCCTCATGCTCCCGCGCCAGCTGGAGGATCAACTCCCGGTCCAGGGGCTTGGCAAACCGGGCATCCGCCACGGTCACCGACACGCCCCGCGCCGCCAAAGCCTCCGCTGCGACTAGGCTCTCGGCCAACCTGGTCCCAAAGGACAGCACCGCCACCCGAGACCCTTCCCGCACCACCCGGCCCCGCCCGATCTCCAGCGGCACGCCGCGCGCTGGCATCTCGACCCCCACGCCCTCACCGCGCGGATAGCGGAAGGCAATCGGTCCCGCATCATGCGCCGCAGCCGTCGCAACCATATGCACCAGCTCTGCCTCATCCGCCGCGGCCATCACCACAAACCCCGGCAGGTTCGACAGGAATCCCACATCGAACGCCCCGGCATGGGTCGCCCCATCGGCGCCGACCAGCCCCGCCCGGTCAATCGCAAAGCGCACCGGCAGCCGCTGGATCGCTACATCGTGCACGACTTGATCGTACCCGCGCTGCAGAAATGTTGAATAGATCGTGCAGAACGGCTTCATCCCGCCTGCCGCAAGCCCCGCGCTGAACGTCACCGCATGTTGTTCCGCAATCCCCACGTCAAAGCACCGCTTCGGGAAGCGCCCGGCAAACAGGTCCAGCCCGGTCCCCTCCGGCATCGCCGCCGTCACCGCGACGATCTTCTCATCCCGCTCCGCCTCGGCCACCAGCGACTGCGCGAAAACCTTGGTATAGCTTGGCGCATTCGACGCCGCCTTCACCTGCACCCCGGTCAGCACATCGAACTTGCCCGTCGCGTGCCCCTTGTCCCGCGCCGCCTCGGCGGGGGCGTAACCCTTGCCCTTCTTCGTCAGCACATGCAGCAACACCGGCCCTGTCGCCCGCGCCTTCACCGTCCGCAGCACCGGCAGCAACTGGTCCAGGTCATGCCCATCAATCGGGCCCACATACTCGAACCCCAGCGATTCAAACAAAGTCCCGCCCACCGCCATGCCCTTCAGCATGTCCTTGGCCCGCTTTGCGCCTTCCTGCAGCGGCCCCGGCAACAGCCCGACAAACCCCTTCGCCATCTGCTTCAGGTCCTGCATCGGCTCGGCGGCATAAAGCCCGCTCAGGTAAGACGACAGCGCCCCGACCGGCGGGGCAATCGACATCTCGTTGTCGTTCAGGATCACGAACAGCCGCTGCTTCAGGTGACCAGCATTGTTCATCGCCTCGAACGCCATGCCCGCCGACATCGCCCCGTCGCCGATCACAGCAATCGCATCGCCGGGATCGCCGCCCAGCTCCGACGCCATCGCAAAGCCCAGCGCCGCACTGATCGACGTGGAGGAATGCGCCGCCCCGAACGGGTCATAGGGAGACTCCGACCGCTTGGTGAAGCCGCTCAGGCCCCCCTCAGTCCGCAGCGTCCGAATCCGATCCCGCCGCCCCGTAAGGATTTTGTGGGGATAGCACTGATGCCCGACATCCCAGATCAGCTTGTCGCGTGGAGTGTCAAACACCGCATGGATCGCCACCGTCAGCTCGACGACCCCCAGCCCCGCGCCCAGATGCCCACCGGTCTGCGACACGGCGGAAATCGTCTCGGCCCGCAGCTCGCCGGCCAGCTGGTGCAGCTCGCGGTCGCTCAACCCCTTCAGGTCCGAAGGCAGCGGCACCCGGTCCAGCAGCGGAGTCTTGGGTCGGTCGGTCATCATGCCTGCCTTTGCGCGGTCAATTGTCCCGCGCGATAACGAAACGCGCCGCGGCGATCAAGTTGGCAGCGCCATTTCCATACCCGGCCAGCGCCGCCTCTGCCTCACGCACCAGTTCCGCCGCCCGAGCCCTTGCTCCATCCAGCCCCAGAAGCGAGACAAACGTCGCCTTCCCGGCTTCGGCATCCTTGTGCAACCGCTTGCCGGTCTTGGCTTCGTCGCCCGTCACATCAAGAATGTCGTCCGCGATCTGAAAAGCCAGCCCCAGCGCAGCGGCATAGCGCCGCAACGGCGCGCGATCCGCCCCGGAGATCACTGCCCCGGCCTCGGCCGCAAACCCGATCAGAGCCCCGGTCTTGCCCGCCTGCAACGCCGTGATCTCGTCCAGCGTCAGGCTGCGACCCGCCGTCTCGGCTGCGATGTCCAGCGCCTGTCCCAAGACCATCCCGTCGATGCCCGAAGCCAGCGCCAGCCCCGAAACCAGCTCCATCCGCACATCCGCCGACCCCAAAGCCGGATCACACAGCAACTCAAACGCCAGCGTCTGCAAGGCATCCCCCGCCAGCACCGCCGTCGCCTCGTCCCATTTCTTGTGGACCGTCGGCTGTCCTCGCCGCAGGTCTTCATCGTCCATGCAGGGCAAATCATCGTGCACGAGGGAATAGGCATGAAGGGCTTCAATCGCCGCCGCCGCGCTCACGGCCCGGTCCTCCGAAACCCCCAGCATCCGAGCGCCTTCCAGCACCAGGAACCCGCGCAACCGCTTGCCCCCCCGCACCGCATAGCGCATCGCCTGCGTCACCGGCTGGTCAGCCCGCCCGTCCAGCGCGCGCGAAAGCCGGGCCTCGCAAAGCGCCGCATCCGCCGCCAGCCGTTCAGGAAAGCTCACATCCCCTCCGCCGGGGTCGTGCCCACCGCCCGGCCTTCCTGCGCCCGGATAAGTTCCACCTTCTCCTCGGCTTCGGCCAGCTTCTTCGCGCAATGCGCCTTCAGCGCCGCCCCCCGCTCATAAAGGGCAATCGACTGCTCCAACGGCACCTCGCCCCGTTCCAGCGCGCCCACGACCTGTTCCAAAGCGGCCATTGCCTCTTCGAAACTCATCGCCTCAACCGCCTTTTCGCTCATCGGCCCCGCTCCTCCAGCACGCCCACATGCGCCGCGACCGAGGCCGCCAGCGCATCCAGATCATAGCCGCCCTCAAGTGTCGACACCACCCGCCCGCCAGCAAACCCGCAGAGATGCCGCGTCAGCCAGGCATAATCCTCTGCCTGCCACTCCAGCCCGGCCAGCGGATCATCGGCATGCGCATCGAACCCCGCGGATATGAGCAGCAACTCGGGTTTCCAATCTTCCAGGGCAGGAAACACAACCCTTTCATAGACTTGCCGCATATCATGCCCGCTGCCCCCACTCCGCAGCGGAAGGTTTATGATCTGCCCATGCGCCCCCTTTTCCTCCGGCCGCCCCGTGCCCGGATACAGCGGCATCTGGTGGGAGGAGACGAACAGACACCGCCCCTCATCCCACAAAAGGTCCTGCGTGCCGTTGCCATGGTGAACGTCGAAATCCACGATGGCAACGCGACTTAGCCCGTGATGCTCAAGCGCCCGCTTGGCCCCAATGGCGACGGTCCCAAAAAGGCAGAACCCCATTGCCACATCGCGCTCGGCATGATGCCCAGGGGGCCGCCCCGCCACAAACGCCGTCTTCGCCTCGCCCGCGACCACCGCATCAACAGCGGCACAGATCCCCCCCACGGCCCGCATCGCCGCGTCAAACGACCCCGGCGACAGGAACGTATCCCCATCCAGCTGCGCCCAGCCCTCGCGCGGCACCGCCGCTTTCACCCGCGCCAGGTAACCCGCCGGATGACAGCGCAGCACCTCGGCCTCGTCGCCCACG
>JBGSVS010000311.1:0-1867 GCA_041752895.1 Tabrizicola sp. | reverse complement strand
GCGCGCGCCTTCAACCCGGCGGCCCGGGCCGCAAGCGCGGGACCGGGATCGTCCGGGCTGGTCTGCGCCTGGTCGAGAAGCGTGTCTATGGGCACAAGCTGCGGCGGCGGCCCGGTATCGGGGCCGATGGCGTCAAGTTCGGGAAAAGGGGCGCAGGCGGCAAGAACCGCAAGCGCAGGGACAAGGAAAACGATCAGACGCATGGCAACCCCGGAGGCACCCGGCAAGGTTAGCCGCAGATCGGGACGGGGAAAAGCCCGGGCGGTTGCCGCCCGGGCCTAGGCGCAGGTCTGGATCAGGCGCAGGTCGGGTTGCCGTCAAGGAGGATCTGCTGGCGGCGCGGGCGCGTCACGATGAACTGGCCATAGGTTGCGTCATCGACCCCGACCATGAGGCCCAGGATGAAGGTCTGCAGCTGGGCCTTGAACTCGACCGTGGTTTCGACAACGAACACGGAGTCGCCGTCGTTCAGAACCGGGATCCGCGTGTTCTTCCAGTCCTGGATGTCGGCTTCGTTAAGGGAGCTGACCTTGCAACCGGGCGAATAGGAGAACAGGAGGTGATACTTGTCATCGGCTTCGTTATACTCAAGGCTGGTGACCCGCATCTTGACCTCATGGCCGCCGGGCGTGAGGAAATCCATCACGTTCTGCAGGCCATTGGCAAAGTTCAGCGGGATCACATCGCGCTGCCGCGACAAGAGGTCGGCCACGCCATAGGCCGCCTTCTGCGTGACGTTGATGGTGCGGAACACGTCCCAGTAGATGAACATCGCCACCAGCGCCCATACGACGAGCGGGAGCATGAGCAGCCCTTCGACCAGGACCAAGCCGTCCTCGTTGCGCAGGAAAGTGGCAAAGCGATGTTTCAGGGTACGCATGGGGGCACTCATCCGGGCTCGTTCACGAAGACGGACGTCACGATCATCGCGACCGATCCGTCGTTTTGGCGGGGCATCTTCACGCTGACTGCTGTCGTCGGGAAGATCGGCCATTCCTTCATGCAGATGCGCATCAGCATGATGTCATTGTCGGTGCCCCAGGCGAATTCGTTCGCCAGAGGTTCGTCGACGTTCACCTGGCTGGCCTGTTCGACGCAGGTCGTGGGCGGCGCGATCATGTCGAAGTTCGCGGTGTTCACCGGTTGCATCCAGATCCGCATCTTGTTCAGGCAGTCCGCCATGGATTTGACCAACACCCCGGTCCGGCAGATGCTTTCCTTCAAGGACTGATGCGTCGGATCCGTAGCGTTTCCAAGCCGGATTTCGCGCACCACCAGATCGACGCTGCGTTCGAACATGACATACTTCGCCATGTAGAGGCTGCTTTCGAACGACGCGGTGAAGACCGTGAAGATCATCGGGAAGACGAAGAGAAACTCGATCGTCGCCGTCCCGCGTTCGTCCGTCAGGAATTGGGAAAACCGGGTCATTGCGTCAGCCTCAGTTCAGAGATCAGGATCGCGATCTGCTCGAAGGCAGTGTTGAGGTCGTTGGCATTGGTCACCCGGTGGAAATAGCCAGTTCCGGGGGACGCGCAGTTCTGGATCGGGACCTGATTGACGTTGTCACCAAGCACGATGCCGAAGACTTCGATGCCGGCGGTCTTGGCCGCAGTGCAGTTGGTGTTCAGAAGCGAGTCCATGTAGGCAGTGCTGGTCAGGTAGGTGCCGACAAAGGCATCGTAGAGCGTCTCGTAATCCGTTGCACCGACCACGTTCGAGCGCATGTAGAGCTGCTCGATCATCCAGTCGATCGAGGCATAGCGCCAGACTTCGGACCAGTCGAGCTGGATGGCGGGACCGCCGCTGCCTTGCCATTCCGGGCTGGCCAGCCAGGCGCGCGGGTCGCAGCCGCCCGCGACTGTGG
>JBGSVS010000310.1:0-2531 GCA_041752895.1 Tabrizicola sp. | reverse complement strand
CCAGGCCGAAGACCCGGAGGAGGAGCGCCGTCCACGCTTTGTCCGCCGCCGGTCGCCCCGTGATGCGCTGGAGGCCGCAGAATGAGCCGCCGCCGCGTCGGGCAGGGGGCGCTTTTCGTCCTGGCGATGCTTTTCGCCTCGTCCGGGGCCTTGCGTCTTGGATCGGGGATCGGTGCCGCCCTTGCGAAATCCGAGGCAGAGCCAGAGGCAGCTCCCATGATGGAGGAGCCTGCAACCTGCGAGTTGCCCAGCGCCATTTCGGCAGCCCTCACGCTGCGCGAGGACCGCATCGCGGCGCAGGAGGCATCGTTGAAGGACCGGCTTGCCGCGCTGGCGCTTGCGGATGCTGCGATCACCCAGCGGATGGAAGAGCTGCGCACCGTCGAGGAAGAACTGAAGGCCACGCTCGCCGTTGCTGACGGTGCGGCCGAAGAAGACATCAAGCAGCTGACTGCGGTTTACCAGGCGATGAAGCCCAAGGATGCAGCGGCGCTGTTCGAAACGATGTCGCCAGAATTCGCCGCTGGCTTCCTCGGCCGGATGCCCCCGGATTCGGCGGCCGCGATCCTCTCTGGCATGTCGGCCGAGGCTGCCTACGGCGTCAGCGTCATCGTCGCCGGGCGAAACGCCGAAGTCCCGAAGGATTAGTCAGAGAGTCTTAACCCGCCGCGCGGATACTGCCCACAACAAGCAACGGAACAGGACGCACCCATGCTCGGCTTTGTCGGCATTGCCGTTATACTCGTGATGGTCTTCGGCGGCTACGTCCTCGCCGGCGGCAAGATGGGCATCATCCTCAAGGCCCTGCCGTTCGAGATGATCATGATCGGTGGGGCGGCCGTCGGGGCGTTCCTGATTTCCAACGACATGGCCGCCGTGAAGCACACGCTCAAGGACATCGGCAAGGTGTTCAAGGGGCCGAAGTGGAAGACGTCCGACTACCGTGATCTCCTCTGCCTCCTGTTCGAACTGATCCGTCTCGCGAAAGCCAACCCGGTCGCGCTGGAGGAGCATGTGGAATCCCCCGACAGCTCGTCGATCTTCAGCAAGTATCCCCGCATCCAGCATGACCACGAGGCGATGGAGCTGATCTGCGACACGCTGCGCGCGGCCTCGATGAACTACGACGATCCGCACCAGGTCGAGGAAGTGCTCGACAAGCGGATGGAGGCGACACTCAGCCACGCCATGCATTCCAGTCATGCCCTGCAGACCGTGGCCGATGGGCTTCCCGCCCTTGGCATCGTTGCGGCCGTGCTTGGCGTGATCAAGACCATGGGATCCATCGACCAGCCGCCCGAAGTGCTGGGAAAGATGATCGGTGGCGCGCTGGTCGGAACCTTCCTTGGGGTGTTCCTCGCCTACGGCCTAATGGGTCCCTTCGCCGCAAGGGTGAAGACCGTTGTCGAGGATGACATCCATTTCTACCAGCTGATCCGCGAAGTTCTTGTCGCAAACCTGCACCGCCATCCCGCCAATATCTGCATCGAAGTCGGCCGCCAGAACACGCCGCATCACTGTCGGCCTGGCTTTGGCGACCTTGAGGAGGCGATCCGCAACCTGAAGCAGGATGCGGCATGATCCGGCTGCTCCTGCTGCTTTTGGCGCTTGCCAGCCCGCTTCAGGCCGAGCCCGCGCGCGTCTATTCGGGCGAGCATGGCTCCTTCACCCGCCTGGTGATTGAGCTCCCCTCGGACGCAGACTGGACGGTCGGTCGCACGCCCGAGGGCTATGCCTTTGCCGTCGATGACACCAAGGTCACGGGCTATGATATTTCCACGGTCTGGCAAAGGATTGCGCCGACTCGCATCACGGCTCTCGACAGCGACAGAGCTGGAGCACTGCGCCTGTCGCTTGGCTGCGACTGCCATGTCTTTCCGTTCGAATACCAGCCCGGAGTTGTCGTTCTAGACGTCAAGCCGGGTCCGGCTCCGCAAGGGTCGGTCTTCGAGGCGGACTTCGAAGCCCCCACGCCCGGCCCGGACCCGCTCACCGACGACCAGACTGCGGGCACATATGACTGGATTGCCGACCTTCCGGAAAAGAAGGCTGAACCCAGGGAACTGCCGCTGCCGCTTTCCACCGGTGACGTCTCGCTAGAGCCGATCCGCGACGCGCTGCTGGAACAGATCGCCCGCGGTGCGGCCGACGGCGTCGTCGACATTGGACGTCTGCTGCCTGCAAAAGCCGACAACAGACCGGCCTCGGACGTCTTGCCTTGGTCCAGCATTCACATCGGTGAGCAACCCGGCATTCTGGTAACCGGCCCTTACGAGCGCGAAGATGACCCGCTTCCCGCCGAAACCTGCGCCGCCGATGACCTGCTCGACCTCGCTGCGTGGGGCGACGGCGCATCGCCCCTCGATCTTCTGGCGAGGTCCCGCGCGGGCCTCTATGGCGAGTTCGATGCACCGGCGGAAGAAGCCATCGTTCAGTCGGTGCGTACGCTTCTCTATCTCGGCTTCGGGGCCGAAGCAGCACAGCAGGCCGGACTTTCCGACCTAGGACCCAAGGATTCGACCTTGGCGCTC
>JBGSVS010000309.1:0-4830 GCA_041752895.1 Tabrizicola sp. | reverse complement strand
GCGACGCGGGCGCCATTGCCTTCAGCGATGTGTTCAAGGTCTCGACCGAGCCCAAGGCCATCACTCGGGCGATGTCCTATGCCCGCAGCCTGGGCGCGCTGGTGGTGGGCCATCCGCAGGACCCGGGGCTGTCGGCGGGGGCATCGGCGACATCGGGCAAGTTCGCATCCTTGCGCGGTATTCCCGCCGTCTCACCGATTGCCGAACGGATGGGGCTTGAGCGTGACCTGGCACTCGTCGAGATGACGGGGGTGCGCTACCATGCCGACCAAATCACCACGGCGAAGTCACTGCCCGCGCTGGCCCGCGCCAAGGCGGCCGGGCTGGACGTGACCGCCGGGACCTCGATCCACCACCTCACGCTGAACGAGTTTGACGTCGGCGACTACCGGACCTTCTTCAAGGTCACGCCGCCCCTGCGGTCTGAACAGGACCGGCTGGCCATGGTGGCGGCTGTGGCTGACGGGTCGATCGACGTGATCTCTTCGATGCACACCCCGGCGGACGAGGAATCGAAACGCCTGCCCTTCGAGGATGCTGCCGCCGGGGCCGTCGCGCTGGAGACCTTCCTGCCCGCGGCCATGCGCTTGTTCCACGCCGGTCATCTGGACCTGCCGGCCCTTTTCCGGGCGATGGCGCTGAATCCGGCGAACCGGCTGGGCCTGCCGCAGGGTCGGCTTAGCCCCGGCGCGCCGGCCGACCTGATCCTCTTCGACCCCGACGCGCCCTTCCTGATGGACCGCTTCCGCTTGCGGTCGAAATCCAAGAACACCCCGTTTGACGGGGCCCGGATGGAAGGTAAGGTGCTGGGAACCTGGGTCGGCGGGACCCAAGTCTTTGCGGCGGAAGAGTGAGCCATGCCTGAATTCGTGACCTCGCAGGGGATGCTGCTACTAACCGCCGTGCTGGCCTATCTGCTGGGGTCGATCCCGTTCGGGATTGTCGTCACCCGGCTGATGGGTCTGGGGGATCTCCGGGCCATCGGGTCGGGCAACATCGGGGCGACGAATGTCCTGCGGACCGGGAACAAGAGGGCGGCGCTTGCGACGCTGCTGCTTGACGGAGCAAAGGGGGCGGTTGCCGTGCTGATTGCCCGCTGGCTGGTCGGAGAGGACGCCGCCCAGGTGGCGGGGCTGGCCGCGTTCCTTGGGCATCTCTACCCGGTCTGGCTGGGGTTCAAGGGCGGCAAGGGGGTGGCGACGTTCCTTGGCGTCCTGCTGGCGCTGAACTGGCTGGTCGGGATCGCGGTCTGCCTGACCTGGCTGCTGACCGCCGTCCTGACCCGGACCTCTTCGATCGCGGCGCTGGTGGCGGCGGCAAGCTCTGGCCTATGGATCCTCTGGCTGACCGACGGCAGCCTGCTGGTCCTGTCGCTGATCCTGACCGTCCTGATCTATGTCCGCCATTCAGAGAACCTGAAGCGGCTAAAAGCCGGGACCGAACCCAGGATCGGGGCGAAGAAGGCCTGATTGTCCACGCGGGACAGGTCTGACCCTTTCAATAAAACCAATGGCTTGCCTGTGGACGTTTACCGTTCCGCAACCATGGGGCCGCGTCAGCCCGCTTTGGCCGCCCGTTCCACCAGCCGCAGGACAACGCGCGTCGACAGCGCCATGTCCTGCACCGAAATCCATTCGCGGGGGCCGTGCAGTTCTTACATGCCGGTGAAGACGTTCGGACAGGGCACGCCCATCTCGGTCAGGCGTGAGCCGTCGGTGCCGCCACGGATCGGGACCGAGATCGGCTCGATCCCCAGATCGCGGCAGGCGCCCTGCGCGAGGTCGACCGGCGCCATGTCCTGTTCCAGCCAATAGCGCATGTTGCGATACTGCGGCCTGATCTCGCAGGCGATCTTCGCGCGGGGTTCGGTCGCGGCCACCGTGTCGCAGACCTGCCGCAGCAGCGCGCCCTTGGCCTCCAGCCCGTCGCGTTCGAAGTCGCGCAGGATGAAGCGCAACTCGCACTCCGCCGCCGTGCCGCGCATCTCGTAGACCATGAGGAAGCCTTCACGGTCCGAGGTCGTTTCGGGGGTCATCCGCACTTGCGGCAGGGTGGCGATGATCTTCGCGCCAAGGTGAAGCGCGTTGACGAGCTTGTCCTTGGCGGTGCCGGGATGGACCGAGACGCCCTCGATCTTCACCACCGCCGCGTCGGCGGAAAAGCTTTCATATTCGATCTCGCCCGCCGCCCCGCCGTCCAGCGTGTAGGCAAAATCCGCCGCGATATCCTTGGCCAGACACGGATCGACGCCGCGACCGATTTCCTCGTCAGGCGTAAAGGCGATGCGGATTGGCCCGTGCGGGATGTCGGGGTTGGCGATCAGGTGCCTCGCGGCGGTCATGATGACGGCAACGCCAGACTTGTCGTCCGCGCCCAGAAGCGTGGTGCCCGAAGCTGTGACGATGTCATGGCCAAGCCGCGTGCCAAGATAGGGCGAAACCTCGGGCGAAAGGTCCAGTTCGGGCGCATCGGGAAAGTGGACCTGTCCACCGTTGTAGCCCCGGATCACCCGCGGCTTGACCCCGGTGGCGTTGAAGGCAGGGGCGGTGTCGACATGAGCGAGCAGGCCGATGGTCGGGCCTTCGGCAGTGGCCGGAACGGTGGCAAGGACGGTGCCGTAGTCGGTGAGGGTGACGTCTTCAGCCCCGATCCCGCGCAGTTCTTCGACCAGAAGGTTCAACATGCCAAACTGGATCGCCGTGCTGGGCTGGGTCTTGCTATCCTCGTCGCTTTGGCTGTCGATGGCGCAGTAGCGGATCAGGCGGTCTTCCAGCTCGGCGTCGAAGTGGGTGCGCATGTCGGGTCCTTAGAGCGAGGCGGCCTCGTAAAGGGGCGTGAGGCTATGGCCCCACGGACCGTTGTAAAGATCAAGCCATTTATCGGCCTGCACGCGGCCCGTCTTCAGGCTTTCGACGAGGGGCGCAAGCTGGACCTCCTCGCCAAGGCCACGGGCGACGAGACCGGCGTGGGAAAGGCCCACCGTCGCGCGGGCGAGGTCGAGAAGCCTTACACCCCTCGCTTCGCCTTGCAGGGCCGAGACCGAGGCCGCAACCCGCAGGCCTTCGCGGGTTTCCGCGTCGAGGCCCTTGACCAGGTCCCAGGCAGAATCCAGCGCGGTCTGGTCGTACATCAGGCCGACCCAGAAGGCCGGAAGCGCTGCGATATGGGCCTGGTCACCGCAATCGGCGCCTCGCATTTCGATGAACTTCTTCGCCCGGGCTTCGGGAAACACGGTGGTCATGTGGTCGGCCCAGTCGGACAGCGTGGGCTTTTCGCCCGGCAGCGCGGGCAGCTGGCCCTTCAGGAAATCGCGGAACGACTGGCCGAGGGCGTTGATGTATTTCCCGTCGCGGTAGACGAAATACATCGGCGCATCGAGCACCCAGTCGACATAGGCCTGAAAGCCCATGCCGGGCCCGAAGGCGAAGGGCAGCATGCCGGTGCGGCTGTCGTCGAGGCCCCGCCAGATGCGGCTCCGCCAGCTGCGGTGGTGGTTGGGCTTGCCGTCGAAGAAGGGCGAGGAGGCGAAAAGCGCGGTCGCGACGGGCTGCAGGGCAAGTGCCACCCGCATCTTCTTCACGAAGTCGGCTTCGGAGGCATAGTCGAGGTTCACCTGCACGGTGCAGGTCCGGTACATCATCTGCGTGCCGTGGGTGCCGACGCGGCCCATGTAGTCGGTCATGAGGCGATACCGGCCCTTGGGCATCACCGGCATCTGGTCATGGGTCCATTCCGGTGCCGCGCCGATCCCCATGAAGCGGACGCCCATGGGGCCCGCGATGGCGCGGACCTCATCGAGGTGGTTCTGCAGCTCGGCCCCGACCTCCAGCGTTGAAGAAAGGGGGGCACCAGACAGCTCGAACTGGCCGCCGGGTTCGAGGCTAATGTTGGCCCCGTTGCGGGTCAGGCCGATGACGTTCTCGCCCTCATGCACCGGGGTCCAGCCGAAGCGGGCCTGCAGGGCGGCGAAGATGGCCGAGATGGAGCGGTCGCCCGCGTAGGGCAGCGGTTGGCGGGTGTCGGTCAGCCAGCCAAACTTTTCATGCTCGGCCCCGATGCGCCAGTCGGCGGCGGGTTTGCAGCCGGCCTCCATATAGGCGGCCAGCTGGTCGAAGCTTTCGATGAGGCCGCCGCCGGACTGAGGGATGGACATGGGGACGGGCTCCGGGATTGGCAGGCTACGGCTGGGCTTGGGTCAAGGCAGCCAAGCGGGCCAAGACCTGTCGCGCGGCGGGGGGCAAGTCAAGGGGGGTCGCGCGGATGTGCGGGGCCTGTCCACGGTGGACAGAAATCAGGGCCCAGCAATATCAATGCCTTGGCTGTGGGCGTTATAGATGTGTTAGGATTTGCACAGAGGAATTGTGCGAAGTGTCACAGCATTGCGTCGGGTGCGGGTCCAAAATTCTTCGGGAAGAATTTTAGACCGCGACGATGCCGGCGCCTTTGCGGGTCCAGATCAGGCGGTCGACTTCGTTCAGCGCGATCACCTTGCTGTCTGATGCTGGGGCGTCGGTGCCAAGGGCTGCCACCAGCGCGGCCATGTCGATCCCGGGAAGTGCTGCGAAGGCGTCGAACAGCGCCTCGGCCCCGTCGGATTCGACCGGGATGTGCAGAAGCTGGCCATCGCCTTGTTTAAGCTTCCAGATGCGGCGACCGCGCAGGGTCAGAAGGTGGATCTCGGCAAGGTCCGGCAGGCCGACAAAGCCGCCGATGCGGGGGCCGTAGTAGGCGATCTGCGCCTCGGTGACGCGGACGATGCCGGGGGCGTCTCCGTCCTGTTGGAACCGCAGGCGGCGGAGGGCGGTGAGGGCCCAGGCCGCGCCGAGGGCG
>JBGSVS010000308.1:0-4376 GCA_041752895.1 Tabrizicola sp. | reverse complement strand
TCGGCCCGGGCCTGCACCGGGCTCGGCCGGTCCGCCTTGCCCCGCCCCGCCGGGCGTGGAGGCTGGCAATAGACCGCGACGATCCGATGCCTCTGGTGCAGAGCCTCAAGCACCGGGGCCGAGAACTCCGGCGTTCCCATGAAAATAATTTTCATCCGCGCCGCCCCAGCTTGTCCGCCTTGGCAATCAGCATCTTGCGCTTCAACGGGGATAGGTGATCGAAATACATCTTGCCCGCCAGATGGTCGATCTGATGCTGCACGCTGGTCGCCCAAAGACCGACGAAATCCCGATCTTCGACCGCGCCCCGGTCGTTCAGGAATCGCACCGTCACCGCCCGTGGGCGGGAAATCACCGCCGAGACACCCGGAAGATTGGGCGAGGCTTCCTCATGCTCACGCAGCTGCCCGCTTGCATGCAGCACCTCGGGGTTTGCCAACCGCACCGCCTGACCCCGCGCTTCAGAGCAGTCAACGACCGCCAGCCGCAAAGGCACGCCGATCTGCACGGCGGCAAGGCCATAGCCCGGCATCGCCTCCATCGTGTCGATCATGTCCGCCCAGACCGCGCGGACGTCATCCGTTATCGCCCCGACATCCGCCGCAGGCGTCCGCAACACCGCCGAAGGCCAGGGCAGGCAGCGGCGGACTGTCACTCCCGCGCCCGTTCCCGCTTTAGCTTTTCCATCTTGCGGGTGATCATCTGGCGCTTCAGCGGACCCAGATAGTCGATGAACAGCTTGCCGTTCAGATGGTCGATCTCATGCTGCACGCAAGTTGCCCAAAGGCCCGCGAACTGGCGTTCCTGCACTTGGCCCTGCAGGTCCATCCAGCGCACCTGCACCTCGGCCGGGCGCTTGACGTCGGCATATTGCTCTGGGATCGACAGGCAGCCTTCCTCATAGACCGACAGGTCCTCGGACGACCAGATCACCTCGGGGTTCACCAGCGCCATCGGCTCCGGCTCGCCCTCCTTGATGCAGTCCATCACGATGACCCGCTTGGTCACACCCACCTGCGGTGCCGCCAGCCCGATGCCGGGCGCGTCATACATCGTCTCCAGCATGTCGGCGGCCAAGGCCCTGATCTCGTCGGTGATTTCCCCCACGGGATCACAGACCTTCTTGAGGCGCGGATCAGGATGGATCAGGATGGGGCGGATCATGAAAGCCGATCTACGAAAGCAGACCCGCGATGGCAAGAGGCAGGCGAGACAAGATGGGCAGAGCGGGCCAGACTTCCAGATCGGATCAGTGTTCTGCGATACCGGCTGTTTTCAGCACGATGTTCTAAACTTGATTGCAATTTTGGGATGACTTCCCGTTATAGATAGATTAATCGGATCAACATCCCGACCAACAGGCTCACGAACATGACCTTCGATACCCCGATCTCTCGCGCCGGAACCCATTGCGTCAAGTGGGACATGCTGGAACCGCTTTACGGGCTGACCCCCGACGACGCGCTGGCGATGTGGGTCGCCGACATGGAGTTCCGCCCGCCGCAGGTGGTCCAGGACGCGCTGCAAAAGATGCTCGACCATGGGGTCTACGGCTACTTCGGCGACGACCGGGCCTATCTGGACGCGATCCGCTGGTGGATGGCCAACCGACACGGCTGGGACGTCGCACCCGAGTGGATCTTCACCACCCATGGCCTCGTGAACGGCACCGCGCTGTGCATCCACAGTTTCACCCAACCCGGCGACGGCGTGATCCTGATGACGCCGGTCTACCACGCCTTTGCCCGGATCATCGCAGCCGCCGGGCGCGAGGTGGTGGAATGCCCGCTGACCCTTGACGACGGCCGCGCCGAGATGGACTTCGCCGCCTGGGAAAGCCGCCTGACCGGGCGTGAGAAGATGCTGATCCTCTGCTCGCCGCACAATCCCGGGGGCCGGGTCTGGACGGGTGACGAACTGCGCGCCGTTGCCGATTTCTGCGTCCGGCACGACCTGATCCTTGTCTCGGACGAGATCCACCACGACCTCGTCTTTCCGGGGCAGAAGCACACCGTCATGCCGCTGGCCGCACCGCAGATCGCCGACCGGCTGGTGATGATGACCGCCACGACCAAGACGTTCAACATCGCCGGCGCCCATATCGGCAATGTCATCATCGCCAACCCGGGGCTGCGCAAGACCTTTGGCAATACGATGAATGCCATGGGGATCTCGCCGAATTCCTTCGGCATGCACATGGCGACCGCCGCCTATTCGCCCGATGGCGCTGCCTGGGTGGACGCGCTGATGGCTTACCTCGACGGCAACCGTCGTCTCTTCGACGAAGGGGTGAACGCGATCCCCGGGCTCCGCTCGACCCAGCTTGAAGCCACGTATCTCGCCTGGGTCGACTTTTCGGGGACTGGCATGGCACCGGATGAATTCATCGACCGCGTGCAGAAGACCGCACGGATCGCCACCAACCACGGCGCAAGTTTTGGCACCGGCGGCGAAAGCTTCCTGCGCTTCAACCTCGCCTGCCCCCGCGCGCAGGTCGTCGATGCGGTGGCGCGGCTGCAAAAGGCCTTCGCTGACCTGCAATGACTCGGCTGCTGCGCCTTCTGCTTTACCTGTCGATCCTGGTGGGCCTCGGCTTCATCACCGCCTCGCTTTACAGCCCGATGCCGCCCTTGCCACCGCCCCCGCCGCTGACGGGTGAGGTCGACCGGATCGTGATCGAGAAAGCCGCGCGCAGGATGCAGCTGATCCAGGATGGCAAGCCGGTGCGCACCTACCAGATCGCCCTTGGCTTTACGCCCACCGGCGACAAGCAGCGACAGGGCGATGGCAAGACCCCTGAGGGTGAGTTCACCATCGACCGTCGCAATTCTGAAAGCGCTTTTCATCTGTCCGTCGGACTTGATTATCCCCGCCCCGAGGATGTCCAGCAGGCCGCTGCGGGGGGCTATTCACCCGGTGGGGACATCTTCATCCATGGCCAGCCGAATGCGCTGCCCGATATTCTTAGGCTTAAGGGGGATTGGACGGCGGGCTGCATCGCCCTCACCAACGCCGAAATGCTCGAGGTCTGGGCCGTCACACCCATCGGGACCGAGGTGGAAATCCGCCCCTGATTTTTCGCAGAGAAATCGTGCCTTGGTCAGGCCTTAGGCAGATAGCCCACCGGCGCGTTATCGTCGCGCCAAAAATCCAGCGGCGCCCGATCCGTCACTGCCGTCGCCCGCTTGAAGTCGCAGACAAGTTCGCCGTTTTCGATGCTGGAGGCGACGATCAAGCATTGGAACACATGGCGCGACCCGTCGTAGACATCTACCAACCCGCGCAGCTTGCCGGGGCTGAAGTCCGCATCCAGCGCAAAGCCGTCCTGCCAGAACCGCAGCACCGGATAGACCGCATCGCCCACTTCGACCCGAAGCCGCGCCTTGCGCTTCATGTCCCGCTTGCGGGCTGCCTCAAGCCCCTCACGCACTTCCTTCGGCAGAAACTCAAGCATGGCAGCCTCGTACACACTCTGGTTCGAATTGTGGAACGCGCTCTTCAAAAATCAAGCTGCCACAACGGTATTACCTGAATGTAAACCCGACATGTCGGCAAAGACGCGGCGCGCCGCAACTGCCGGTTGAGCCCGACCTCCCCATTCAATGCTGCGCAGCGAAATTGTCGCAGAGCGGGCCGCAGTATTCCGGGAAGCCTTGCAAATCACCCGGCCCGTCGGAATAGCCCAAAGCCATGATCCTGATCACCGCCCTCCTCCTTGACGCGGCCGTCGGCGAGCCCCGCTGGCTATGGGACCGCCTGCCCCATCCTGCCGTGCTGATGGGCCGGCTTGTCGCCTGGTGTGACCAGCGTTTCAACCGGGACGGGGACCTGAAGCTGAAGGGCACGCTGGTCGCTGCCGGTCTTGCCGTGACCGGTCTTGGCCTTGGCTGGCTGATCCACCTGATCCCCGATCACGGCCTCCTTGAAGCCATCGCCGTCGCGATCCTGATCGCGCAGAAGTCGCTGGTGGACCATGTCCGCGCCGTCGCCACCGCGCTGCGCCGGTCGATCCCTGAAGGCCGTCAGGCCGTGGCCATGATCGTCGGCCGCGACACCGCCGAGATGACCGGCCCCGACATCAGCCGCGCTGCCATCGAAAGCGCTGCGGAAAATCTGTCGGACGGCGTGGTCGCTCCGGTCTTCTGGTATCTGATCCTCGGCCTGCCCGGGATACTCGCCTACAAGCTGGTCAACACTGCCGACAGCATGATCGGGCACCTGACCCCGCGCTACAAGGATTTCGGCTGGGCCTCCGCCCGCTTGGACGATGTGTTGAACCTGATCCCCGCCCGTTTGACCGCACTTCTCATCGCGCTGACCCACGGCTGGACCGACCCCAAACCCGTCCTCCGCGACGCGCCCAAGCACCGCAGTCC
>JBGSVS010000307.1:0-2374 GCA_041752895.1 Tabrizicola sp. | reverse complement strand
GGGAAGGGCAGGGCAAGGCAGGACAGGAACGTCGTCGCCGCCAGAAGCCACAACCCGTATTGCGGGACCAGCCCCAGAAGCCAGTCGGTCATTCCGACTTGTCCTTCTCGCCATCCTTCTCGTCGTCTTTGTCGCCATGGCGGGCCTCTTCTTCGTCTCGCAGCGTCTCGACCGCGGCCTCGACATCGGCAATCACCTCGGCCACCGGCACCCCCCGGTCCGTTGCGATCTCGGCCAGGGTCTGGGGACGACCCATCACCTCTGGCACGGGCAGGCCAGCAAGCCCGTCAATCGCGCGCGCGTCCAGCCCCCAGGACCGCGCCACATAGCCCACCGTCATCCATGGCTGGACCGGCACCTCCTGATGGTTGGCCCAATAAACCGTGTAGACCGTAAGCCGCCCGGCAAAGAACAGCGTCGCTACGCAGGCCAGAAGGAAGGCCGAGGTCAACCAGGGCCGCGCACGCCAAAGGGTCAGCAACCGTTTCATCGCAGCTCCCTGATCCCGCGTCCCAACCCGTCCAGCGTCATCGGCACCATGCGTCCCTCGAAAATCTCGCGGATCATCGCCGTCGACCGGGCATAGCCCCAGGCCCGCTCCTCGACCGGGTTGATCCAGACGTGATACGGCCACTGCGCCCTGATCCGTCGCAGCCAGACCTCGCCCGCCTCGGGGTTCCAGTGTTCGTTGGCCCCGCCCGGATGTGAGACCTCATAGGGCGACATCGCCGCGTCCCCGACGACGATAACTCGCCAGTCCGCGCCGTAGGTCCGGATCACGTCCCAGGTCGGGGTCTGATGGTCCCAGCGCCGCGTGTTGTCGCGCCAAAGGCCTTCGTAGACGCAGTTGTGAAAGTAGAAGACCTCCAGATGCCGGAACTCGGCCTTCGCGGCGGTGAACAACTCCTCCATGACGCGCACATGCGGGTCCATCGACCCACCGATATCCAGCAAAAGCAGCACCTTCACTGCATTGCGCCGTTCGGGCCGGGTCTGCACGTCCAGCCAGCCCTGTGCTGCCGTGGCCCGGATCGTGCCGTCCAGGTCCAGCTCCTCGGCCGCCCCCTCCCGCGCCCAGCGGCGCAAGCGGCGGAGAGCCAGCTTCATCGTCCGCGTGCCGATTTCCGCGTCGCCGTCGAGGTTCCGGAACTCGCGCCGGTCCCAGACCTTGACCGCCCGCTGGTGGCGGCTTTGGTCCTGCCCGATCCGCACACCCTCGGGGTTGTAGCCATAGGCCCCGAAGGGAGAGGTCCCCGCCGTCCCGATCCACTTCGACCCGCCCTGATGGCGACCCTTCTGCTCTTCCAGCCGCTGGCGCAGGGTCTCCATCAACTTGTCGAACCCGCCCAGAGCCTGGATCGCCGCGCGTTCCTCCTCGGACAGGTGACGCTCCGCCAGCTTTTCCAGCCAGTCGCGCGGCAGGTCTAACGCCTCCAGCACCTGCTCGGGCGTCACGGCCTCCAGCCCCGAAAACGCCCGGGCAAAGGCCCGGTCAAAGCGGTCGATGTGGCGTTCGTCCTTGACCAGCGTCAGTCGCGCAAGGTGATAGAACCCTTCGGGATCATAGATCACCAACCCTGCCGCCATCGCTTCAAGGAAACTCAGGTGCTCGCGCAAGGAAACCGGCACCCCTTCTTCCCGCAGCGTCTGGAAGAACGGAAGGAACATGGGTCAGACCCGGAGCATCCGGTCAAGGCCGATGGTGACGAACAGGCCCAGAAGCGCCAGGATCAGGCCGTGGACAAAGGCATATTGCAGGATATCGGCCAGCTTGCCGCCCCGTGCCTTGGCGCGGAAACCCCCGCCGATTGCCCCCAGAAGAAACCCGCCGATCACGAACATGCCGCCCCATTTCCGGGGCCGCGCACTTCTGCGACGTTCGCCCCTTAGCCCTTGCTTGCGCGGTCAGCCACGGCGGCGATATCGCGCATCCGGTTCCGGACCATGCTGTCTGACCCGAAGCCATAGCGCGCCCATGGTGCACTGTCCATGCGCAGCGCCGCCGCAGCTGAGGGGTTGCCCAGAAGGTCCAGCGCCTCGGCCTTGATCAGCATCAGCGAGGCCAGAAGGGCCGCATTCTCATGGCGACGAACCACCGGTATCGCCCGGTCGGCCAGACGCGCGGCTTCTTCCGGCAGGCCCCCCGCCAGCGCCAGCACTGCAAGCTGCATGTCGACATGGGCCAGCTGCAATTCGCCCCCCGGCAGGCGCGCATAGACCGACGCCGCCCGCGTGAAGGCATCATAGGCCCGCACTGGATCGCTGCTTGCCATCAGCCGCCCTACCGCGAAGTGGCTGAACGCAAGGCGGCTATCCTGCCATCCGGCCGCCGTGGCAACGCCAAGCGCCCGCTCTGCCGCTGCCGACCGTGCCG
>JBGSVS010000306.1:0-9393 GCA_041752895.1 Tabrizicola sp. | reverse complement strand
CCGGGCGTCGTAGGCCTCGCAATCCTTGATGCCTTCCAGATGCGTATAGCCCAACACCCGTTCGCAGTCGGACAGGTAGGTCTGCTGCTCACGGTACAGCGTATCCTCGCCGGTCACGGTGAAGGCGCGGATGCGCGCTCCGTGAGGGCTGCGCTCCTCGCGCATAATGGCGATCCAGGGATGCCACTTGCCGCAGAAGTCACGCACCACGGACCAGACGTCGTCCGGCGCATGGGGCAGGTGCCCCTGAACCTGAACGACGTCGCGGCCCATCAGCGCAGGCCCCGCAAGCTGCCCGCATCCCCGCGCCAGAGCGAATTCCGCGCGCCCCCCTCATCCCCCGGCGCGGTGTCGAGTTCGGACATCTCGTACAGCGCGAGGACGCCGATATAATCCTCCATGATTTCAGAGGTATAGGGCAGCATCAGCGCGCCGCAGCGGCTGTCGCGGTACATCCGCTCCAAGGGCAGCGACTTCAGCATCGACTGCCCGCCACAAGTGCGGATCGCCAGCGCGGTCAGTTCCTGCGCGCCCTCCATCACGTTGTACTGGGCTGCATACATCCGCAGCACCTCGGCCTTGGACGGCATGCCCTTGGCTTCCGAAAACGCCTGCCACCACAGCGCGCGGATGCCGGCCAGACGGGCGTACATCTTGCTGATGGCGATCCGCTTGGTGGCATACATCCGCCGGTCAATGGGCGGCTGACCGGGGATCTGGCCCTTCAGGTAAGCAATGGTGAAGTCATAGGCGCCCTGCGCGACCCCCATATAGGTTGGGGACAAGGTCGCCATCATGTGCGGCCAGTTCGGCAGGGTCTTCCCGAAGATCCCCCGCGGCATCAGCAGGTCGTCCTTGGTGACGAAAACATCTTTCAGGATCAGATCGCGGCTGTTGGTGCCGCGCATCCCCAGCGGGTCCCACTCACCCTTCACCGTCAGGCCGACAGCATCCTTGTGGACCACGAACAGCATCGTGTCCTCGTGGCGCGGCTCGATGCCTTCGAAGACCTCGGTGCAGACGATGGTGTAGTAGTCGCAATAGCCCGCCAGCGAAGCGAACTTCTTGAACCCGTTGATCTTCCAGCCGCCTTCGACCGCGCGGCACTGGGTCTGGTTCGGCTTCGAGGTCCAGTTCTGCCCGCCTTCGGAAATCGGCTGCGAATAGATCGCCCGCTCCTTCATCGCCCGGGTGAACTGTCGCGCGCGCAGCGGCGCGAACTCGGCCCGTTCCGCGTCCGAAAGGTTCGGCATGTCATACATGAACCGCGACCAGGCCATGGACGAGTTGTGCATGTTGAAGGTCAGCGCCGTCGCACCGCAATATTTGGCAATCTCGGCCCCGACCATGGCGTATTCGCCCATGGAGAAACCCCAGCCGCCGAACTCTTCTGGGATGGAAAGCCCTAGGAACCCCGCATCCGCCAGGTCCTTGTAGTTTGCCGTCGGGAACGACGCCTCGTCATCCACCGCCTTCGCGCGCGAGGCGAAGACCGGCCCCAACTCGTTGATCTTGGCCAGCGCTGCCGCGACTTCAGGCCGGACGCGGGTCATGTCGTAGTAATCAGCCGGGTTGCTCATCGGCATTGCGGCCCCAGGGGTTTTCGCTTGGGTTTGAACGTTCATCAGGCGAGGTCTCCTTGCAGAACGCCGTCCTTGACGACGACGCGCCCGTCGAGGGCAATGGTGCAGTTGCGCATGGGAAGGTCGAAATGGCCCAGCGTGTAGCGCCCGGCGTATTGGTTGGCCCCGGTCGACCACAGGAACGACCCCGACAGCGCCCGGAACTCGACCGCCTGCATGTCGCGCTTGTCGTACATCGCCGCCGACACCCAGCGGGCGCCGGGATGCATGCCCCAGCCGACATGGCTCATGCCGTAAGCGTTCCGGTCGTCCCAGGCTTCCATGTATTCGCGGAAGTGGAGCGCATCGATCCCGTCGCCCTTGATCGCGGTGACGAAGTCACTCTCGATGGTAATGTCGATCTGGCTTGTCAGGTAGGTCTTGAACGTCAGGTTCATATCCCCGACCCCCATCACGATCCGTCCGTTCACCGCGTTCTGACCCGGAAACGCCAGGCACAACCCGCCCGGCCAATGCGCCACCGCACCCGGAGTGGTGCCAAACCCCGCCGTCCCGCCACAAGGCGCGCCGCGCAGGTCCACCGTCAGATCGGTGCCAAGCGCCGAGGTCACCCGCATCTCCGACGCCGCGCGCAGCATCTGGATGCCAAGCTCAACCTTCGGCCCGTGTTCGGCCTTGGGCTCGGTCCGCTCCAGAATCTCGGGGTGTTCGTTGGTGATGACCAAGAGGCGCGTCCGTCCCGCCTCCTCGATCTCGGGCCATTCCGGGGCGTGGATCAGGCCCTCGACCGTGCAGTCTACGATCACATCGACCAGCTTCAGCGCCTCGATCACCGCGCGGTTGCCCTGGATCGCCCAGCTTGTCCCGGTGGACTTCACCGGAACCGGAGCGGTCTGCGGCGGGGTCGGCATCTGGATCATGCAGAAGTCAGCCCCCAGGTCATAGGCCGCCAGTTCGCACAGGTGCACCAGCACGGGGCGAGACTGCGTCTCCGACAGGATGGCGATGGGCGTGCCCTTGCCGATCCCGTTCAGCGCCAGAACCCGCCGAAACGCCGCAAGCCATTTCCCTTCGACGCGTTCCTGCAGCATGGCGATGTTCCCCCGTTGACGATTCGCGCCTTTTGGCGAAATCCTTTACTTGAGAGTAAGGTTTCTTCAGCGAGCGCCTTCTGTCAACAGAATTTTCGAAAATCTGTCATATTATCGACAAGAGGTTGGCGCGTCAGACCTTTCCCGCGGCCTGCAGTGCGGCCCATGTCGGGCGCGGCAGGTCAAACCGGTCGTGAGTGCGGATGTATTCCGACCCGAAGCTGCGGGCGACAAGGTCCAGCGCGTCGGTGTCGATATGCGCGCGCTCGGGGTTCTTGAGGTAGCGGTCCTCGATATGCACGGCCAGAACGCGGCCGATGACCACTGTCTGACAGGGGCCGGTGACGACTGACGACAACGCGCGGCACTCAAACGCCACCGGGCTGTCGACGATCCGAGGCGGGGCGACATGCTGGCTGGGCAGCGTCGCCAAGCCGGCCAAAGCCAACTCATCCACCCCGCGCGGGGAGTCGGCCGAGGTCAGGTTCATCGCCTGCACCAGCCTCTCTGGCACCAGGTTGATCACAAACTCGCCGGTTTCCAGGATATTCAGCGCGGTATCCTTGAAGCCCCGGTCGGGCGCGGCCATCAGCCCCAGCGCGATCGTCGGCGGGGCTGACCCCATGACGTTGAAGAACGAATACGGGGCGGCGTTGATGCCGTCCTTCCCCTTGGTCACCACCCAGGCAATGGGCCGGGGGATCACAGTCGCCGCCAGCAACTTGTAGGCGATGGGCTCGGGCACCTGATCCAGATCGTAGCGCATCAGATTTCCCGCACAGCGGGTTTGGCGCGGGTATCGACCACCAACTCGAACACATCAGGCCGGGCGTAGTGGCCGGTCACGTCGAAATCGAACTTGGCGCGCATCACCTCCGCAGGGTCGATCTGTGCGTAAAGAATGGTCTCGCCGCTGAAATCCGGCCCGGCCAGCACCTTACCCATGGGGGAAATGATGGCCGACCCGCCGCGCATCATCACACGGTCGGGTTCGTCGCCAAGGGCGCTTTCATGATCCGCACCATAGGCGGCGCGGGTGATGTGCTGGCACGCGGTCAGGACGAAAGTGCGCCCCTCCATCGCGATGTGCTGCATCGTCGGCAGCCAAGTGTCGCGGTCATCCGCCGTCGGCGCACAGTACAGCGTAACCCCTTGATGATACATATGCATCCGCAGCGCGGGCATGTAGTTTTCCCAGCAGATCACCGCGCCGATGGTGCCGAGATCGGTCTTGAAGACGGGCATGGTGGACCCGTCGCCAAAGCCCCAGATCAGCCGCTCCCCCGCCGTGGGCATCAGCTTCCTATGCTTGCCAACAAGCCCCTTCGCACCGTCGAAATAGAGAACCGTGCAGTAAAGCGTCGCCTTGTCCCGTTCGATCACCCCGACCACGGCGAAGACCCCGGTCTCGGCGCAGGCCTCGGCCAGACAGGCGACTTCGGGCCCGTCCAGGTCAATGGCGGCGGCGTAATAGCGGGCAAACGCCTCGCGCCCTTCGGGTTTGCGCATCCCGATAGGGGCGCCAAAGCTGGCCCCCTTGGGATAGCCACCGATCAGCGCCTCGGGGAAGACCACCAGCCGCGCGCCGTTGGCTGCGGCCTCACGCAACCGGGCGGTGGCGGCTTCGGCGGTGGCCATCGGGTCATTGGGAACCGAGGCCATCTGAACCACGGCTGCGGTAAAGGTCTGCATCTGGGGTCCTTTCCCTGGGGATCAGTCTTCCGGGGTAGAGTTTACCACCGGATTGCGCAGCGAGCCGATGCCTTGGACATGACCCACGACCACATCGCCCGGATGCAGCCACTCCTGCGGCGTCCGTCCCGCGCCGACCCCTTCGGGCGTGCCGCTCGCGATAATGTCGCCCGGTTCCAGCGTGATCCCGGTCGAGATATCGGCGATCAGCTCATCGACCTTGAACAGCATGTGGCGCGTGTTCGACCGCTGCTTTTCGACGCCGTTGACCGTCAGCCACAAATCAAGTGTCTGCGGGTCGGGGATTTCGTCCGCTGTCACGATGCAAGGGCCGAAGGGGGCATAGCTGTCCATCCCCTTGGAGAAAATCCACTGCCCCGCGCGCCGGTTGTCCCGGGCCGAGACGTCAATCATCACCGAATAGCCGAAGACATGCGCCAGCGCGTCTGCGCGCGGCACGCGCCGGGCCGTGGTGCCGATGATCACCGCAAGCTCCACCTCCCAATCCAGCTGCTTGGTCATCTTCGCATTGTGTTCAATCGCGTCCCCCGGCGCGATCACTGTGGTCGGGGGCTTGGAAAACACCACCGGCTGCTTTGGCAGGTCCTTCGAGGTGTCCAGCGACGCCGCGCTTTCCGCGACGTGCTCGACATAGTTCAGCCCGATGCCGAAGATGTTCTTCCGCGGCCGCGGGATCGGGGCCAGCAGGCGCACATTGGCCAGCGCCGTCGCCGAGCCCGGCTTGTGGCGGCCGTTGGCAGCCTCCAGACAGGCGCGCAAAGTCTCCAACCCTGGACGCCCGGTGTCGATCAGCCCGAGCATGGTCGCGGGCAGTGCTTCGCCCTGCGCTTCTGCCAGCCGTTCCACATCGACGACTAGATCGCCCTCGATCACCCCAAGTCGAGCAGCCCCTTCGACCGAGGCGCGATACGTCACAAGTTTCATGGTCAGTCCCTACAAAAGCGGCTGCTGGCCGCCGTTTTCCCCAAAGGCCTCTTCGCGGTAAAGGCCAAGCGCCCGCATCACCGGCAGATCGTTCAGGCAGAAGAGGCACGCATCCTCGCGCTCCGACGCATTGACATGCTCATGCCAGGCCCAGGACGGCACGCAGAAGATGTCACGCTCGGCCCAGTCGAACCTCTTGCCGTTGATGATCGAATGCCCTCGGCCCTTGGCGACGTGATACAGATAGCTCCCGGTGTGCCGGTGCGCTTTTGTATGCTCCCCTGGCCGCAGCATCTGCATGCTCGCCCCCAGAGTCTGCATCACCGGGCCGTTCGTGACCGGGTTCACATATTCCATCATCACCCCGTCGAACGGACTGCCCGCCGTGCAGCCCGCATACTTGGACAAAGCCTCATAAGTCGGCGCCCATTCGTATTTGAACATCGGGCTATAACCCTTGCTCCAACTTTCCCCGTAAGGCGTCAGCCCCGGATTGCCCCAGGTCCGGGTCATGTCATCGACGGCATATCCCACTGCCTGATTGAGGTCGGGATGCACCTCGTAGAAATTCGCCTCCATCGCATTGACGAAGGGGATGTCGAGGCCGTCCTGCCACAGGCACAGCGAGCCATCCGCGCTGACGCCGTGTTCGTGCCATGTGCCATTCGGGGTCAGCACGAAGTCATTCGCGCCCAGCGTCATCTTGTGGCCATCGACCACCGTATAGGCTCCGTGCCCCTCCATGATGAACCGGATCGCCGACGCCGAATGCCGGTGCGCCCCCGCCACCTCGCCCGGGTTCATCACCTGCAGGCCCGCATAGATCCAGCCCACCGCTGCCGCGACGTCCTGCCGCCCCGGGTTGTTCAGATAGATCACCCGACGCCCCGCCTTTTCCGGCGTCACCAGGTCCACCGACCGGATCACATGATCGCGCAGGTCCTTGTAGCGCCAGACGACCGGCACCGACTGGCTCTTCGGTGCCCAGGGCTCGATCTTGTTCGCCACCGTCCACAAGGCGCCCGCGTTGAACCCCTCCAGCTGGTCGTAATAGGCCAGAAGTTCCGGCGTGTCCTCGACATTGGCGCGACCGACAACATCCTCACGGTGGTTTTCGCGTGCGGTGGACATGGGTACTCCCTCTCCGGTGGTGCAATGGTGCGAGCAACTATGCCAGCCCGTATTTTCGATAGCAACCATGATTTTCGAAAATTATCGAATTGCACGTCGCCACACCGCTGGATAAGCTGGGCGAGACAAGGATATGATCATGACTCTGGCCGAAAAAGCCTACATTTCTTTGCGCAAGGACATCGTCGAAGGCTGTTTCGCCCCCGAAAGCCCGCTGCGCCTTGCCGACCTGTCCGAGCGTTACGGCATGGGCTTCTCCCCCCTGCGTGAGGCGCTGAACCGCCTCCACGCCGAACGCCTGGTCACCGCCGAGTCGCTGCGCGGTTTCCGCGTCTCGGCCCGGTCGCTGGCCGAATTCGAGGATGCCCTCCACGCCCGCCTTCTGGTCGAGACCGAGGCCCTGCGCCTGTCGATCGCCAAGGGGAACGACGCCTGGGAAGCGTCAGTTGTCGCGGCGCTTTACGCCCTTCGGCAGCAGACCAAACGCCAGGGCGGCGACGTGGATGAGCTGAAGACCCGTCATCACGCATTTCACCGCGCGCTGCTGGCGGCTTGCGGGTCGGATTGGCTTCTGGATTTCTTCGAACGCCTCTACGCCGCGACCGAGCGCTACCGCATCCCCGCCCTTCTTGCGGCCGGTCCGCAAAAGCGGGACATCGACGCTGAACATGGCGCCATTGCCGATGCGGTGCTGGCCCGCGATACCGAAGCGGCCGTCGCGCTGCTTGGCGATCACTATCTGCGCACGGCGGCGCTGATCCGCGACGGGATAAAGCCAGGCTGAACCCGGCGCGGAAGCACGACGGAAGGGGTCGAATTTGTCTTGAGGGTCACGGCGCGTGCAGAGCCAGCGCCACGCCCTGACCCACGCCGACGCAAAGCGTGGCAAGGGCCGTTCGGCCACCACATTCCCGCAACCGCCTTGCCGCCGCCCAAGTGATCCTTGCGCCCGACATGCCAAGCGGGTGGCCCATGGCGATCCCCCCCGACTGCGCATTCACGTGTGGTGCGTCGTCCGGCAGGCCCCAGGCGCGGGTGCAGGCTAGGACCTGCGCGGCAAAGGCCTCGTTCACCTCGATCACGTCGTAATCTGCGACGGAAATTCCGTTCTGCGCTTGCAACCGCGCCTGCGCGGCAACCGGGCCGATTCCCATGATCCGGGGCGGCACACCCGCGCTGGCCGCAGCACCTATGCGGGCGACGGGCACCAGCCCATACCGCAGCAAAGCCGCCTCGCTGGCAAGGAGCAGCGCGCAGGCCCCGTCATTGATGCCCGACGAATTGCCTGCCGTGACCGAGCCTCCGTCCCGGAACGGCGCTTTCAACCCGGCCAGCTTGTCCGCGCTGGTCGGGCGCGGGTGTTCATCCTGCGCCACGACCAGCGGGTCACCCCGGCCCATGGCAGGCAGGGTCATCGGCAGGATATCCTCGCCATGCCATGCCGCATCATAGCGCTGCTGGCTGCGCAGGGCGTAAGCGTCCTGATCGGCGCGGGAAATGCCGTGTTCAGAGGCCAGATTCTCGGCAGTCTCGGGCATGGACTCCAGCCCGTAAAGCTGGGCAATCCGAGAATGGGCGAACCGCCAGCCGATGGTGGTGTCATGGATCTCGGCGCGGCGGTCAAAGGCGGTTTCGGCCTTGGGCATCACGAAGGGCGCGCGGCTCATGCTTTCAACGCCGCCCGCGATAACCACTTCGGCCGCCCCACTGGCAATGGCCCGGGCCCCTGCGATCACCGCATCCATCCCGCTGGCACACAGCCGGTTCACCGTCAGGGCTGGAACCGCTTCGCCCAGCCGTGACAGCAGCACCGCCATCCGGGCGACGTTGCGGTTATCCTCGCCCGCCTGATTGGCGCAACCGAAGATCACCTCGTCCACCGGCAGGTCCAGACCCGCAAGCAACCCGTCGATCACCTGCGCGGCCATGTCATCGGGGCGCAGGCGGGCCAGCGATCCGGCGTGGCGGCCAATCGGGCTGCGCTTGCCGTGGCACAGAAAAACAGCTGTCATATCAGGGGCCTCGGTGGCAAGTATCGGGTTTTCAGGGCGGGCGGCGCGGCGGCTTCCAGCATGGCAAGGCGCTGACCGATGCGGGCTTCGCCTTCGGCCGCCAGAATCTCGAACGGCCCGCGCGGAAAGTTCAGGCCCAGCTTCACCGCAAGGTCAATCGCCTCGGGCGGGGTGGCGCTGTCATGGGCCAGCCAAAGCGCCTCGTTCACCAGCGTGGCCTCGATCCGGTCGGCGATGCCGTCGCCAGCCTTCACGTCCGCAGCAGCCTCGGTCCCGGAAACAAAACCGTGCCCGGTCTTGCGCCCCAGCGCCCCCGCCGCGACCTGATCCGCAAGGGCAGAAAAGACGTGATAGCGCGGATGACCGCCCATCGCAGCATGGATCCCGCGCGTTGCTGCAAGGTTGATGTCAGCCCCGATCAGGTCGATCAGCGCGAAGGGGCCAAGCCGGTAGCCCGCCGCCAGCATCGCCGCGTCAATCGCGGCTGGTTCGTGGCCTTCGCCCAAAAGGGCCAGCGCCTCGCCGTAGAAGGGCCGTGCGCAGCGGTTGACGATGAAACCGGGGCTGTCGGGAGCGGTGACCACGACCTTGCCCGCAGCCTTGCACAGATCGCTCGCCAGATCGGCGGCGGCACCGGGCGGGGCGATCAGTTCCACCAGCTTCATCGCCGGGGCGGGGTTGAAGAAATGCAGCCCGATCAGCCGGGCAGGGTCCGGCAGGCCCGCCGCCAGATCGGAAATCCGCAAGGACGAGGTGTTCGAGGCCCGCACCGCCTGCGGCGCAATCCCGGCCAGCGCTTGGAAAAGCGCGCGCTTGGCAGCAAGGTCTTCGGCAATCGCCTCGATCACCAGCACGGCGGGGGCCAGCCCGGCCAGATCCGGCAGGACCTGCAGGCGGCCAAGCGTTTCGGCCGCCTCGGTGTCCGTCATCCGCCCGGCC
>JBGSVS010000305.1:0-2375 GCA_041752895.1 Tabrizicola sp. | reverse complement strand
ACGCAGACCGCGCGCCTCGGCCCTTAGCGCCCGAGCCTCGAAGCTGTCCATCGTATCGGCACCCGCTGCAACGCGCGCCCAGCGGTCCTCGACCCGACGCTGGTGCCAGGCCTCAATCCCCTGAGCAAGCCGACCTGCCATCTGGCTTACTGGTCCATGTAGACGTGGCTTTCGCCCTTCGCGCCCGGATGCGTCACCGCCCCCCACCGCGCGCCTCCGCAAAGCTTGGCGAACTTGTGGACCGCACCGCTGGTGTATTGGGTCTTGCGCGGCCCTTTCCATTCGGCCTTGCGGGCCGCCAGTTCAGCGTCGGTCAGAGCAACGGACAATTCGCCCGTCACCGCGTTCAGCGTGATGACATCGCCGTTCTTCAAAAGCGCAATCGGCCCACCATGCGCCGCTTCCGGCCCGACATGGCCCACGCAGAAGCCCCGCGTCGCACCACTGAAGCGCCCGTCGGTGATCAGCGCCACCTTCTTGCCCATGCCCTGACCGGACAGCGCCGCCGTGGTCGACAGCATCTCGCGCATCCCCGGCCCACCGGCAGGGCCTTCGTTGCGGATGACAATGACCTCGCCTTCCTTGTATTCCCGCGCCTTCACGGCGGCGAAAGCATCCTCTTCACACTCGAACACCCGCGCCGGTCCGGTGAAGACCTGCTCGGCTTCGGTCATGCCTGCGACCTTCACGATGGCCCCGTCGGGCGCAAGGTTCCCCTTCAGGCTGACCACGCCGCCGGTCTGGGTGATGGGCGAGCCGATGTGATAGATCACCCGGCCGTCCGCCTCGCCGCGAATTTCCTCAAGACTTTCGCCCAAGGTCTTGCCGCTGGCGGTCAGGCAATCCAGATGCAGCAGGCCTTCCTTGGCCAGTTCCTTCATCACCACGGCCACACCGCCAACCTCATGCAGGTCCTTGGCGACGTATTTCCCACCCGGGCGCAGGTCGACGAAGTAGGGCGTATCCTTCATGCAGGCCGCCACGTCGAAGAGGTCAAAGTCGATCCCCGCCTCGTTCGCCAGCGCGGGCAGGTGCAGTGCGGCGTTGGTGCTGCCACCCGTGCATCCCACCACCCGAGCCGCGTTTTCCAAGGCCTTCCGAGTCACGATATCCCGCGCGCGGATGTTCTTTTCGATCAGGTGCATCACGGCCACGCCCGAAGCCTCGCCATACTGGTCGCGGGACTCGTAAGGGGCCGGGGCGCTGGACGAGTTCAGCAACGCCAGACCAATCGCCTCGGACACACAAGCCATCGTGTTCGCGGTATACTGCGCGCCGCAGGCACCCGAGGACGGGCAAGCCACCCGCTCCATGATCTCAAGTTCCGCGTCCGACAGATTCCCGGCCTGGTGCTTGCCCACGGCTTCGAACATGTCCTGCACGGTGATGTCCTGGCCGTTGTAGCGGCCCGGCAGGATCGATCCGCCATAGATGAAGACCGACGGCACGTTCAGCCGCACCATCGCCATCATCATCCCCGGCAGGGACTTGTCGCAGCCCGCCAGCCCGACAATCGCGTCATAGCAATGCCCGCGCATCGTCAGTTCCACGGTATCCGCGATCGCATCCCGCGACGCCAGCGAGGACCGCATCCCCTCATGCCCCATCGCGATGCCGTCGGTGACGGTGATCGTCGTGAACTCACGCGGAGTGCCGCCGCCCTTCTTCACCCCATGCTTCACGATCTGCGCCTGACGGTTCAGCGCGATGTTGCAGGGGGCCGCTTCGTTCCAGCAGGTCGCCACGCCCACCCAGGGCTGATGGATTTCTTCTTCCGTGATCCCCATCGCATAGAAATAGCTGCGGTGCGGAGCGCGCGCCGGCCCTTCCGTGACATGGCGGCTGGGAAGCTTCGACTTGTCGAAACGCTGGTTGCTCATGGCGGCTCCTTGCGGCGATTGGCTTGGTCGCAAGGGATAAAGGCCAGCCCGCGCAGGGGCAAGCCGAAACGGGTTCAGTTCCCGTTGATCGCTACTGTCGCGCTTTGCATCAGCCCGTCCAGTTGCAGGCGCAGGCTGTCGACGAAACTGACATAGGCATCAAGGACCCCTGCCAGCGCTGGAACAGCAGCCTTCAGCGAGTCGGCGCTGACGTAAAGCGCCGCGCCAAGGATGGCGAGGACGATCACCAGGCTGAAGCCCTTGCGAAAGCTGCTGCGTCCCTCGACCGGGGCCGACATCTCGCTTGCGGCGCTGTCGACAAGCGTCTCGTCGGGTCGCAGCGTCGACTTGATTTCCTCGACGTCCGGAAGCCGGGTACGGCTGGCCGCCATGGTCACCGGGGCAGCCTCGACGCGTGCGCTCATGGCAGGCGCGGTGGCGGGCATGGCCGTGTCGATCCCCAGGTCCTGTTGCACTTCCAGAGGCTTCGCGGCC
>JBGSVS010000304.1:0-5552 GCA_041752895.1 Tabrizicola sp. | reverse complement strand
CGGCAAGCGCCCGCCCTTGCGCCCGTAAGCCTGCGTCCCGAACAGGCTCAAGGGATCGGTGACCCGCCCCATCGGCCGCTTGCGCAAGCTCGCATCCCCCGTGAAGGTCGCGGTGATCGGCGTCGTCGCCATGGTCCCCATGATCAGCCGCACGCCGGTGCCCGAATTGCCGCAGTCGATCACATCCGCCGGTTCCTGAAACCCGCCGACCCCCACGCCACTCACCGTCCAGACCCCCGCGCCATGCCGCGTGACCGTGGCCCCGAAGGCGCGCATCGCCTTGGCGGTATCCAGCACATCCTGCCCTTCCAGCAGACCGGAAATCTTCGTCTCGCCCACCGCCATCGCGCCAAAGATCAGCGAGCGGTGCGAGATCGACTTGTCGCCCGGCACCTCTGCCACACCCTTCAAGGGCCCCGACTTGCGGGCTTTCATCGGTTGCGCGTCGCCATGGCCGGACATCGGTCTCTCCCTCACATTCCGAGAGGCCTGATAGCGCAAGCCTTCGATGGGGTAAATCACCTGAACCCGGATCGCTGCGGCACCGGCGGCCCCTCCGGGGGGAGTATTTTTGAAAAGAGCAAATTCCTTGGGCTTGCTCTTTTCCCAAATACTCAAGCCTTCGTCAGAGCCTGCGGAAGGTCAGGTAATGCGGCGCGCGGCCTTCGCGCAGGGCCTTTTGCTCGTAACGCGTGGAAAGCCAATCCTCCCAGGCCCCGCCCAGGCCCGCCTGCCGGATCAGGTCGAACCCGGCGGGGGGCACTTCCTCCAGCGTCTGGCGGACATAGTCGGGGATGTCGGTCGCCACCCGGAACTCGGCCCCCGGCCCCATCTTGCGCGCAAGGAGGCCAAGGTAGCCCGGTGTGACAAAGCGGCGGCGGTGGTGGCGGGCCTTGGGCCAGGGGTCGGGGTAGTTGAGAAAGACCTTGGACAGGCACTGGTCCGGCAGCACATCGAAAAGATCGCGCACATCGCCGGGATGCAGCCACAGGTTCGTCACCCCCGCCCCCCGGATCTTGCCCAAAAGCATGGCGATGCCGTTCACGAAGGGCTCGGCCCCAAGGATCGTCACCCCGGGGTTGGCCGCCGCCATATGCACCAGATGCTCGCCACCGCCAAAGCCGACCTCCAGCCAGAGGGGACCTTGGACAAAGCCAAGATCCAGCACAGCCCGCCCGGGGTTCTCCTCCCGCGTCACCGCGCGCAGGGTCAGGGGCCCAAGATCCTCGGCCAGATAGTCCTTCTGGCTCGCCCGCAGGGTCTTGCCCCGGATACGGCCATAGAAATTGCGGCGTTCGCCCGCGTCAGACATATCAAAAGGCCCCGGAGTTCATCCGGGGCCTTCAAGCAGAGGCAGGGCCAAGGGTCAAGGCGCGACCGGAGCCCGAAGTGGCGACGCCGCCCGAGGGGCTCGATGCCCCGAGGGCGGCCGCTCGTTCAAAGGTCAGACCGCTTTTTTCAGCGCTTCGACCAGATCGGTGCGTTCCCAGCTGAAGCCGCCATCCGCCTCGGGCGTACGGCCAAAGTGGCCGTAGGCGCTGGTGCGGGCGTAGATCGGGCGGTTCAGGTCCAGATGCGTGCGGATGCCGCGCGGGGTCAGGTCCATCACCTCGGCCACCGCGCGCTCAATCACCGCTTCGGGAACCTTGCCGGTGCCGTGGGTGTCGACGTAGATCGACAGGGGCTTGGCCACGCCGATGGCATAGGAAACCTGCAAGGTGCAGCGGTCGGCCAGACCAGCGGCGACCACGTTCTTGGCCAGATAGCGCGCCGCATAAGCGGCCGAGCGGTCGACCTTGGTCGGGTCCTTGCCGCTGAAGGCACCGCCGCCATGCGGGGCCGCGCCACCATAGGTATCGACGATGATCTTGCGGCCCGTCAGGCCCGCATCCCCGTCCGGCCCGCCGATCACGAAGGTTCCGGTCGGGTTGACGTGCCATTCGGTCTTCTTGGTCAGCCAGCCATCGGGCAGGACTTCGCGGATATAGGGCTCGACCAGCTTGCGGATGATCTTCGAGGTCTGGCGCTTGGAGGTGTGCTGGGTCGACAGCACGATCGAGGTCACTTCAACCGGCTTGCCGTTGGCATAGCGCAGGGTCAGCTGGCTTTTGGCATCCGGGCCCAGCGTCGGCTCGGCGCCGGATTTGCGCGCTTCGGCCAGACGGCGCAGGATCGCGTGGGCATACTGGATCGGCGCGGGCATGTAGTCTGGCGTCTCCAGCGTGGCATAGCCGAACATGATCCCCTGGTCACCCGCCCCGTCACGGTCCACGCCTTGCGCGATATGGGCCGACTGTTCGTGCAGGTAGTTGTGGACCTTGATCTTGTCCCAGTGGAACTTCTTCTGCTCATAGCCGATGTCACGCACGCAGTCGCGGACGATGCCGTCTACCCGCTTCATCATCGCGGCAGTCGCCTCTTTCGACGACAGGCCGACCTCGCCACCGACCACGACGCGGTTCGTGGTCGCAAAGGTCTCGCAGGCGACGCGCGCATTCGGCTCTTCCTTTAGGAAGGCATCGAGGACAGCATCCGAGATGCGGTCGCAGACCTTGTCGGGGTGGCCCTCGGAAACGGATTCCGAGGTGAAAACGTAGTCTTGGCGGCTCATGGGAAGTGCTCCGTTGGGTTCACCCCGCCACGCCAGGAAGCCGTTGTGGAGGGGGTTCAAGATGCGCCTGACTAGACGGGCGGCAGCACCCCGTCAATGGGCCGACGTGCGACGCCGCGCTATCGCGCCAAGGGCGAGGCCCGCAAGCAACAAGGCCACCGGACCATCGCCCCAGCGGCTGTAGGGCGTGGGTGGCAAAGCCCCGGGCAGGGTCGTGTCCAAAGCGGCCATTTCTCCGAAGGGCAGCGCCTCGATCACCCGGCCGCGGGCATCAACCACTGCCGTGATCCCGGTATTGGCCACCCGGATCAGCGGCAGCCCCTGTTCCACCGCCCGAAGCCGCGCCTGGGCGACATGCTGGAACGGGCCGGTCCAGATGCCGAACCAGGCGTCATTGGTGATCTGCAGCATCCAGTCGGCCCGTTCCGGAGCGGCGTTCACATCGCGCGGGAAGATCGCCTCGTAGCAGATCAGCGGCAGGACCTTGCCGAAAGGACCAAGGTCCAGGACCTGTGGCCCAGGCCCCGCCGAATAGCTGTTCCCCGCCTGAGCCGCAAAGGCGCGCAGGCCGAACCAGTCAAAGGCCAGATCGCCGAAGGGGATATATTCGCCGAAGGGCACCAGATGCGCCTTGTCATAGCGCGCCGTTTCTACCCCCGTGCCCTCCAGCACCCGCAGGCTGTTGTAGAACAGCGCCCCGTCTTCGGTCTGGATACCCAGCGCGACGGGGTTTCCGCCCGAAGCCTCCATCACCATATTGGCCACTTCGGGCGAGCGTTCCAGCAGGTAGGGCACCGCGGTTTCCGGCCAGATCGTCAAATCCGCAGGCCCGCCGCCCGTCGTAAGCGTTAACAGCCGGTCGAAGAACTCCTGCGCGCGCGCCGCATCCCATTTCGCTGACTGCTCGGCATTGGGCTGAACAAGCCGTAGGGTCAGCTCGCCCGGTTCCGGCAAAGGCTGCGACAGCCGCCAGGACCCGAACCCGATCCCGGCCGCAAGGATCAAAGCCGCACTCACCACCCCCGCAAGACCCGCCAGCACCGGAAGTGCTGCAACCAGAAGCGTCAGCAGGGAGAGAAGCGACGGACCACCCAGCGCGGCCAGTTGATCCATCGGCGTGCCGATCCAGATGTGGCCCGCCATCGCCCAGGGAAAGCCGGTAAAGATCACGCCGCGCAGCCATTCCAGCGCGACGAAGGCCACTACGAACCCCAGGGCCCGGTTTGGGACCAGCCGCGCCAGCACCGCCGCCGCTGCCCAGAACAGCCCCAACCCGAAGGCAAGAAGGACAACCGCGAAGGGGGCCATCCAGCCATGCCGGGCGATGTCGATCAGGAAGGGCTCGACGATCCAGGTCAGCGCCGCCGCAAAATGCCCTGCCCCGGCGAAAAGCCCGGTCAGGAACACGCCCCGACCATCCTCGACCCGGTCCAAAAGCCAGATCAGCCCGGCCAGCGCCAGCAACGTCGCCCACCAGAACCCCAAAGGGGCCTGCCCCAGAGCGGCGACCGCGCCAAGGGCAAAGGCCAGCGCCAGCCGCCGCCTGCCGTGCAGCCAGACGTCAGTCATGCATCACTCGGACGCAGGGACGGGCAGCCGCACACGCAGCCGCTTGATCCGGCGCGGATCAGCATCGACGATCTCGAACTGGACGCCGCTTTCATGCTCGATCACCTCTCCCAGCGCGGGCACCCGGCCCGACCGCAGGAAGACCAGACCACCCAGCGTGTCGATCTCTTCGTCTTCCTCGCCTGTCCGCAAGGCGATGCCCAGCGCCGCCTCGATCTCCTCCAAGGGTGCCGTGGACTGCGCCAGGATCACGCCGGGCTTTTCCTCTTTCCAAAGCGCGCTCTCGTCCTCGTCATGCTCGTCCTCGATCTCGCCGATCACCGTCTCGATCAGGTCCTCGATGGTCACAAGGCCGTCGACCCCGCCGTATTCGTCGATGACCAGCGCCATGTGGACCCGGTCCTTCTGCATCTTCTGCAACAGGACCCCCGTGGGCATCGACGGCGGCGCATAGAGGATCGGTCGCAACAACCGCTTGAGACTGAACCTGCCGGACGCGCCAAAGCCGTGCTGCAGGGCAAGGTCCTTCAGCAGCACCAGCCCCTGCGGATGGTCCAGCGTGCCCTTGTAGACCGGCACCCGACTGAAACCATGCTCGCGGAAAACCTCCACAAGCTCGTCCTTGCCGATGTCAAGCGGCACGGCAACGATCTCGGCCTTGGGGATTGCCACGTCATCGACCCGCATCCGACGCAGCGCATGCAGCCCCTGCGACGCGGCTTGCGTCCCCTCCACGGGCGGAGCTTCCAGGGGCTCGGATCCCGGGCTGAAAGCGGAAAGAAGCCTGCCGAAAAAGCCGCGCTGGCCCTTGTCTGAGGCGGGATCATCGGTCTCGACCAGCGACGCGCCTTGCGCGGTGGGAGACCCGTCGGTGCTACTGCCCATCTGTCCTTTGTCCAGAATACACCCATCCGTGGGGTGCGAAAATCAGTATGGGTCAGAAACCCCGAGGCTGGCAAGTATCCCGACCTCCAGACGCTCCATCACGGCGGCATCTGCGTCTTCGACATGGTCATAACCCAAAAGATGCAGCACGCCATGGACGACAAGATGGGTCACATGATCCGCCATCGGCTTGCCCTGCGCTGCGGCCTCGCGCGCGCAGGTCTCCCAGGCGATGGCGATATCGCCCAAAGCTTCCGGATCGTCAGCCTCACCCGGGTCCGGCCGTTCGGGGACTTCCCCCGCAACATCGGCGCCACGTTCTTCCGACGGCCAGCTCAATACATTCGTCGGCTGCGGCTTGCCGCGGAAATCGGCGTTCAGCACAGCGATCCGCGCGTCGTCGCAGCCCATCAGGCTGATCGCAAAGCCCTGGGCAGGCAAGCCGACCCCGGCCAGCACCGCCCGACCCGCGCGTTCGGCAAGGTCG
>JBGSVS010000303.1:0-3398 GCA_041752895.1 Tabrizicola sp. | reverse complement strand
CCCGCGCCGCCGCCCGCCGCGCCGTGGCGCTTGGCTGGGACATCGAGGCGCCGGAACCCGAACGCACGTTCATTTATCTGCCTTTCGAGCATTCCGAGGACCTGTCGGATCAGGAATGGTCGGTCGAGCTTTTCGCCGCCCGCATCACCGATGATGACTTCGTGCTGCACGCCCGCGCCCACCGCGAGATCATCGCCCGCTTCGGCCGCTTTCCCTTCCGCAATGCCGCCCTTGGGCGCGACACGACGGCCGACGAACAGGCCTTCCTCGATGCGGGGGCCTACCCGGCGCTGGTGAACCAGCTGCGCGCCGCACAAGAGGAAAGCCATGCGCAGGATGCATAGGCCCACGGCAACGCCAGAGTTGCTTGGGGTTTTCAGATAGTTTAATGGCAAACTACTTTTTCCAGGGAGGGAAGAATGGCTGCCCAAAGCTTCGACGTGATCGTGATAGGTGCCGGACCGGGGGGCTATGTCGCCGCCATCCGGGCCAGCCAGTTGGGCCAGAAGGTCGCCATCGTCGAACGGGAACACCTGGGTGGCATCTGCCTGAACTGGGGCTGCATCCCGACCAAGGCCATGCTGCGGTCCGCCGAGGTCTTCCACCTGATGCACCGCGCCAAGGAATTCGGCCTCTCCGCGCAAGGCATCGGCTTTGACCTGCCCGCCGTCGTCGCCCGCTCGCGTGGCGTGGCAAAGCAGCTCTCGGGCGGCATCGGCCACCTGATGAAGAAGAACAAGGTCACCGTCTTCATGGGCGCGGCCACGCTGCCAAAGAAGGGCACCGTTTCGGTGAAGACCGACAAGGGGACCGAGGAACTGACCGCAAAATCGATCATCGTCGCCACCGGTGCCCGCGCCCGCGAACTGCCCGGACTTGAAGCCGACGGCGATCTCGTCTGGTCCTACAAGCACGCCCTCGTCGCCACCCGGATGCCGAAGAAGCTGCTGGTGATCGGCTCGGGTGCCATTGGCATCGAATTCGCCAGCTTCTTCAATACCTTGGGTGCTGACACCACTGTGGTCGAAGTGATGGACCGCATCCTGCCCGTGGAAGACGCCGAAATCTCGGCCTTCGCCAAGAAGTCCTTCCTCAAGCAGGGGATGAAAATCCTGGAAAAGGCCGCGGTCAAGAAGCTGGACCGCAAGCCGGGCGTTGGCGTCACCGCCCATATCGAGCAGGACGGCAAGGTCACCACGCAGGAGTTTGACACCGTAATCTCCGCCGTGGGCATCGTCGGCAACGTGGAAAACCTTGGTCTCGAAGCGCTTGGCGTGAAGATCGACCGAACTCATGTCGTCACCGACGAATACTGCCGTACGGGGGTCGAAGGCCTGTATGCCATAGGCGACATCGCGGGCGCGCCCTGGCTTGCGCACAAGGCGTCGCATGAGGGCGTCATGGTGGCTGAACTGATCGCGGGCGGCCATCCGCATCCGATCAAGCCGAACTCCATCGCCGGCTGCACCTATTGCCACCCGCAGGTCGCCAGTGTCGGCCTGACCGAACAGAAGGCCAAGGATGCAGGCTATACCATCAAGGTCGGCCGCTTCCCCTTCATCGGCAACGGCAAGGCCATCGCGCTTGGCGAACAGGAAGGCCTGGTGAAAACCATTTTCGACGCCAAGACGGGAGAGCTTCTGGGGGCCCACATGATCGGCGCGGAAGTGACCGAGCTGATCCAGGGCTATGTCGTCGGCCGGTCGCTGGAAACCACCGAGGAAGACCTGATGAACACCGTCTTCCCGCACCCGACCTTGTCGGAAATGATGCACGAAGCCGTGCTTGACGCCTATGGGCGGGCGCTTCACATCTGATGGCGTCCCTCAACCGGGTCGTCATGCAGAAGGAAAGCCGGGACTGGGTCAACAGTCTTGGGCCCGAAGATATGGACGTCCTGGAGCTGTCGGGGAAATGGGGCCAGGGCTTTCCGTTCCGCAGCTACCGGGGCGCTGAACCGCTGGAAGTTCGATCCCTGCAAGGGGCCGATGCTGGATGACGACGGCAAGGTCACCCGCTTTGACCTGATCCTCGCCAACCAGGTGTGGGAACATCTCGACCGCCCCCATGCCGCGACCCGCAACATCTACCGGATGCTGCGCTCGGGCGGCTGGTTCTGGGTGGCGGTGCCGTTCTTTGCGCCTTTCCACGGCGCGCCCGTCGACTGTTCGCGCTGGACCGCGCGGGGGTTGAAGAACCTGCTGATTGAAAGCGGCTTTCAGGCGGACCGCGTGCAGTCCCACCAATGGGGCAACCGCCATGTCGCCCAGCGGAACCTTGAGGTGCCCTGGCCGCCCGCCTTGCGCGACGATGACGATCTGACCAACGACCCCGACTTCCCCGTCGTCACCTGGGCGATGGCGCAGAAGGACTGACGCCTCCTCGCGCCTTCGGCTTCTCGTCGGGATGGAACCCCAGCGAGGAGCGACGAAGTCGGACGACGAGCGACCCGAGGCACCTCAAGCGACGAGCGACGAAGTCGACGAGGAGCCGCCGCGCCTCAGTAGTCCGGCCGCATCCCGCAGCGGCCCAGATGGTCGCCCAGCATCCGGGTCAAAAGCGCGTCGCGGGTCAGCCCGGCCTGTTGCAGGAAATCGGCCTGCACCCGGTAGGCCTCGGCCTCCAAGGCGGCAGGGCAGGGGGCACGGCTGTCCGCCCCTTCGGCAAACTGGGCGGCATGGACCATTTCGTGCAGCAGGAAGCTTTGCCCGTAGGCAGTGGCCAGATCCAGATCGGGGGCAAGCTCGATCCGCCCGCTGTCGGGGAAATAGGCCCCGGCCTGCGACCGCATCCCCGGCTGGCCATCCAGCGCCGAGAATCCGATCTCGGGGCAGGGGATCGCCGCATAATCGGTGCTGTCGATCAGTATCCGGTTCAGATCATTCACCAGCAGGCAAAGATCATCCGCCAGCGCAGGAGAGCAGCCAAGGGCCGCAAGGACGGGAAGGGTTGTGCGCAAAAGCTTCATGAAAGCCATGCTGAATATTCATGGAAATTTTGCAAGACCGACATGAAGCTGTGCAGTCACGATTTATGTCGGATGTGCCAGCCCTCGGAACGACAAAAATCCGGGTGTTAAGAAACCCCTAACGCCCGCGAGCAACCTTTTGTAATCATTGGATGACTGGCGTTTGTCCGCCGTGGACAGGCCTCTGGCCTCCCGCCGCCAAACCAGCTATCCCTCCCCCATGCGTCCGCTTGCCCCCATGGTCCTCGTCCTCCTCCTCTGGGCTGCAGGCCTTGGTGCCGCCGCCCAGTTCGGGAAGATCTCGATCCTCTATGAGGACCTCCGCACCACCTACGGCGGGCAGGGTGAGGTCGCCCTCGGCCTCGTCGTCTCGATCGTCGGGATGGTCGGCCTGATCTTCGGCACGACTGCCGGGCTTCTGGTCGCCCGC
>JBGSVS010000302.1:0-1523 GCA_041752895.1 Tabrizicola sp. | reverse complement strand
CGCGCGGGTCGCGGCCTTGGGGCGGATGCCTGCCCAGCGCGCAGTCACCGGAGCGCCTCTGAGCACCGGCAGGGCGACGAGGGCCTTTTCCAGAAGGGCGTCTGCCTGCGCATCGGGGCCGTCAACCGTCCAATTGGTTTCCGAGGTCGAGCCGATGGCGACAGAGCCATCCGCATGCGGCACGATATGCAGCCCGTCGACGAACAGCTGCGGCGCATCGCGGGCGTCGAAGCGGAGGGCAATGGCCTGCCCCTTCACGCCCGACCCGACCTGTAGACCGAGGGACTGCGAAAGGTCGTGCAGACCGGACAGGCCGGTCGCGTGCACGACAGTCCCATCCTCGGCCGCGTCACGGGTTACTTCCGCACCACCGGACGCCAGCGCGGAAAGGAGAGAGGACAGCGCCATCCGGGGCGAAAGTTGTGCCGAAAGCGTGTCTTCGACCAACCAGCCCGAGGGAGAGGCGGGCTGCCACGCAGCACTTGTGGCGGGGATGACGCGCCAAACGGCCTGCCCGCGCCAGAGGGTCTGGGCTTCCTCGGCCCGGCGGTGGGCGGCGGTAACGGCCTTGTCGTCGGCAAGGGGTTGCAACCGGCCATGGCGCGCATAGCCCGAGGGGAGGCCGGAGGCGGCTTCAACGCCAGCCCACCAGTCTGCGGCCATGAGAAGGCTGTCGAGCTGGAAGGCCTTCTTGGAGTTCCACGCCTCGGGCGCATGGGGGGAAAGTGCGCCGACCAGCCCGCCGGAGGACCCCGCGCCGGGTGCTACGGTTTCGATCACCCGGACCTTCGCGCCGCGCCCAAGGCAGGCCCAGGCGATGGACAGGCCGAAGATCCCTGCCCCCCGTATCGTCACATCCGGCACTGTGACGTCGACGCTTGCCATTCCAATGCCCCACGCCCATGAACAGGGCAAAGGACTACCCCCGATGACGACCGCCGAACAGCCCCCCGATCTGGCCCCCGATCTTGACTGGCGTGACGACCTGATCCCGGTCTCGCGCCGGTTCGACGACCCGTATTTCTCGCTCGCGGGCGGGTTGGAGGAGACGCGGCACGTCTTTCTTGCGGGGAACGGGCTGCCGGGACGGTTCAGCGACGGCTTTCACATAGCAGAGCTGGGCTTCGGGACCGGGCTGAACCTGCTGGCGGTGCTTTTGGCCCGCCGGGGGCCGGGGCACCTGCACTACACCAGTTTCGAGGCCTTTCCGATGCCCGCCCCGAACATCGCCCGGGCGCTGCGGGCGTTTCCGGAAGTGGCCGAAGTGACCGAGCCGTTCCTGCGACAATGGGCGGCGGGCGCGACGGTGCTGAGGTTTGCGAACCTGACCGCCAGCGTGATCCTGGGCGATGCGCGCAAGACCTTGCCGCGCTGGGAGGGGCGGGCCGATGCCTGGTTCCTGGACGGATTTTCCCCCGCGAAGAACCCGGAGCTTTGGTCGCCCGAGTTGATGGCCGAGGTCGCGCGCCACACCAGCCCCGGCGGGACCTTTGCGACCTACACCGCTGCGGGTCATGTCCGCC
>JBGSVS010000301.1:0-2095 GCA_041752895.1 Tabrizicola sp. | reverse complement strand
GCGCGCGATCATCAGCTGCCCTTCCGCCGAGGCAAGTGCCGCGCGGGACGCCGCAAGCCGCGCTTCGGCGATGGAGACGTCAGTGCGGGTGATCTCGCCGACATCGAACCGGTCGCGCGCGGCGCGCAGTTCCTGGGTGATTAGCCGCAGGTTCGACTGCCGCAGCGCCACGACCTCTTGCGCAAGGCGAACGTCAACATAGGCCCGCACCGCCGCCAGAAGCACGTTCTGCTCTACGTCGATCAGCGCCTGCCGCGTGGCCAGCACGCTTTCCTTGGCGATCGCGATCCCGATCTGGCGACGACCGAAGTCAAGAAGCGTAAGCTCGGCACTCAGTGTAAGCGAGGCGGACAGCCCCTCGGACACGCTGGGGCCAAGAAGCGTGGATATGTCGGCCCGCTGCCACTGCCCCTGCAGCGCGTAGGAGACAACGGGGCGCAGGTTCGACACGGCCACGGCCACGTCTTCGTCCGCCGCCCGCAGGACCGCCTGGTTCTGGTCGAGAAGGTTCGAATTGCGGTAGGCCGCGATCAGCGCGTCGGTAAGCGTTTCGGCCCGGGTCGCAGGCGCCGTGACGAGGCCCGCAAGGATCAGAACTGCCGACAGAAACCATCCACGCATCATCATCGCCTCATCAGGGCCCGCGCGACTGTCGCGGGCGGAACTTCAGGATCCGGAGGCCTGGGCCGTGCCGGACGGGGCCATACGGCCCTAAAGCGCGAAACCGCGTGCCGTGCGGAAACCGCCAAGCACGGGGGCGGCCGCGTTGAACACCGACCGCCAGGTGACCGTGTCGCCGGACTTGTAGCCGACGCGGGCCGTCCCGACAGCCCCGTCCATGAAGATCGCGCCAATCCGGCCGCCATCCTTAAGCTGCGCCAGGATTGCCTCGGGCACCTGTTCGACGCCGCCTTGGATGGTGATCACATCATAGGGCGCGGACTTAGCCGCACCTGCCGCCAGCGGCCCGTTGACCACGACGGCGTTGTCCACGCTTTCTTCGGACAGCAGGCGCTGCGCCTCGGCGGCAAGGGTCTCATCCTCTTCGACGGCGACCACGGTTTCGGCCAGACGTGCGATCACCGCGGCGGAATAACCAAGGCCGCAGCCAAGATCAAGCACCAGTTCCCGAGGCTGAATATCCAGCGCGTCCAGTAGCTTGGCCATGGTCCGCGCCTCAAACACGACACGACCGGGGACAAGGGGAAGGTTCTCGCCCATGTAAGCTGCTTCACGCCGGTCCGCAGGCACGAAGGTTTCGCGCGGGACAGTCAGCATGGCGTCGATGATCGGAAATTTGGTCACGTCCGAGGGACGGACCTGCGTATCCACCATCATCACGCGGCGGGTGGCGAATTCGCTCATTCTGAACTCATCGGTATGGTTGGCATGCCGATCAGTCTTGCCACAGTTGCCGCGTTGCCGCAACGGGGCTTGAAGGCCTTTTGATGCCTTTGTCTGCGGCAGATTGGCTGTGGTGTCAGGCGCTTGGCCTTAGGCCCCTGCCCCCGACATCGGCGTCCAGCGAATGGCCCGTTCGCCAAGCTGGCGGAAGCGGTCGCAAAGCTGGGTCAGCCGCCCCCGCCATTCCGGCGAAGGGTCCTGCCCGGCGGTGATGCGAAGGAAGGCCTGCATCAGGCAGGCAAAGGCGAAGGGCTCGATCAGGGCCGACCGGACGGCCAGGGCGCACAGGGCGGCGAGGATCCAGGTGCCCGCCTGCCCGTCCCCGGGCCAGATCCCAGTCGTGACGGACGCCGGGCCGAGAAAAGCGAGGAAGACCCCAGCGGTCAGCAGCCAGCCGACAAGCGTGATCCAGCCTGCGGCCACCAGCACCGGCCGGGCGTTTTGCGCGAAAAGGACCAGCCCGTCATGCGCCGCTTCCCAGGCGTTCTCGGGTCTTGCGTGGTAGGACTGGGCAAGGACCACACGCTCAACCAGGGTGCCGGAAGCAAGGCGTGCGACGCCGGGAAACGCAAGGAACGTGCCAAGCCCATCGGCGACCGAGGCAACCTGCCCCGTCACACCGCGGATAAGGCGGTCAAGCGCGAAAAGCTCGGCCACGGTGCCGAAGCGGGCGGTCACGGCGGCAGAGGCG
>JBGSVS010000300.1:0-4019 GCA_041752895.1 Tabrizicola sp. | reverse complement strand
CGGGCGGTCACCACGGGGCGCGCGTTGGGCTTCGCCTTCCTTCCGCTCGGGCCGGGGGCCGCGTTCGGGACGTGGGCGGGGTTTCGGAGCCCAAGTGAAGGTGTAGAAGGCCTCCATCTCGGGTGCTGCGGCCTCGGTTTCGGGTTCCGGCTCGGCCACGGGGGCGAGGATCGAGACTTCTTCCGGGATCGGCTGGCCTGCCGCGATGGCGGCGGCGGCTTCTGCCGAGATTTCCGGGGCTTTCGGAGCCTCGGCCGCCTTGACCTTCGGACGTTCGGCCTTTTCGCCCTTGTAGCCAAGGCCCCCCATCAGGTCGGAGAACTGGTCCAGCGTCATACCGGTGATCGACAGCATGTCGGGCGTAGCTTCAAACCCGGCGCGGCTGTCCTTCTGGCGCAGGATGTCGGCCAGGCGTTCCAGCATGTCGATGCGGATCGCGCGGGTGCCTGCGGGGTGATAGCCCGCCAGCGTGTAGTGCTGCTTTGGCACTTCGGCGACGTTCGGAATCGTCACCAGCCCGGGGGGCGGGGATTCGGGGAATTCCTGCAGCCCGTTCCACAAGGACCACAGCACCAGCCGCAGGCGCGTCGGCGCGGGCTTCAGCAGGGCGGGGAGGAAGATGGTGAACTGGCCGAAACGGACGCCGTGCTTGCGCAGCGCACCACGGGCTTCCTGATCCAGCTCCTTGACCTCGGACGCCACGGCGTCGCGCGGCAGGACGCCCATCGCTTCGGACAGGCGGAAGGCAAAGCCACGGGCGAGGCCGGTCAGGGCCTCGTCGCGGGACATGGCGAGGAGGGGCTCGAACTGGGCGGCAACCTTGCGGTCGATGAAGTGCTGCAGGCGGCGGCGGACCTTTTCCACCACCTCGGGACCGGCTTCTTCGTCGACGAAGGCCTCGACCGCGGGCTTGGCGGGTTCGGACCCCTTCACAAGCTTGCCGACAGCGTTGGTGCCCCACATGAGGCCGCCCTGCTCGGTGAAGTCCAGTTCCGTGTCCGGCGCGTTGTAGAAGCGGTCGGCGCGGAGGTGGAATTCGGGCTTCAGCGCCTGAAGGGCTGCCTGCGCCAGGGTCTTCGCGGCGTCGGGTGTCGCCGAGGCATCCTGCTTGAAGCGGAAGCCTTCCAGCCTCCCGGCGAATTCGCCTTCGACCGTCACTTCGCCCTTGTCGTTCACTTCGGCCACGAGAGCCTCCTTCTGCTTCAACCGGCGGAGCAGCACGCTCGTCCGCCGGTCGACAAATCGTTGCGTCAGCGCCGCATGCAGCGCATCCGACAGGCGGTCTTCTACAGCGCGCGTTTCATCCCGCCAATGGGTTTCGTCTTCGACCCAGTTTTTCCGCTGGGTGACGTAGGTCCAGGTGCGGATATAGGCGAGCCTGCGCGATAAAGCATCGATGTCGCCTTCGGTCTTGTCGATGCGCTTGATCGCCGTCGCCAGCCAATCCGACGGGATTCGACCGCCACCAAGGCCGCGCCCCACCAGAAACTCGAAAATCCGGGTCAGAAGCGTGGTGTGTTCGGGACCGGTGGAAGACCGAAAGTCCGGAATCCGGCAGACATCCCACAAAAGCTGCACCCGTTTGGGTTCGGTCAGCTTGTCCTGCACTTCTGGCAGCGCCGATAGCGACTTCAGCGCCAAGACGTCGTCGGCGTCGCGCGCCCGGGTCAACCAGTCGTTGAAAGTCGGGGCCTCGAGGCTGCGGATCAGCCGGTCCGCCGTCCCGAAATCCATCGATTCGTTGCGCCAGTGAAGCTTCTTGACAGGGGCAAAGTGGTGGGTCTCGATCGCTTCGACCAGATCCTCGTCGAAGGGCCGCGCCTCGCCTGTGACGCCGAAGGTCCCGTCCTCGGTATGCCGTCCGGCCCGGCCCGCGATCTGGGCCAATTCCTGCGGATAAAGCGCGCGCATCCGGCGGCCGTCGAACTTGGCGGTGGCAGAGAACGCCACATGTTTGATGTCGAGGTTGAGGCCCATCCCGATGGCGTCGGTCGCCACCAGATAGTCCACGTCGCCGTTCTGATACAACGCGACCTGAGCGTTCCGGGTCCGGGGCGACAGCGCCCCCATCACCACGGCGCAACCACCCTTCTGCCGCCGGATCAGCTCGGCAATCGCATAGACGTTTTCCACCGAGAAGCCGACGATGGCCGACCGTTCCGGCATCCGGCTGATCTTCTTCGACCCGGCATATTTCAGCGTCGACATCCGGTCGCGTTTCAGGAAGGTCACATGCGGCACTAGCCCCGCGATGGCGCTGCGCATGGTGTCGGACCCAAGGAACAGCGTCTCGTTCAGGCCCCGCGCGCGCAGCAGCCGGTCGGTGAAAACGTGGCCCCGGTCGGCATCGGCACACAGCTGGATCTCGTCCACCGCGACGAAATCGGCGCCGATGTCCAAGGGCATCGCTTCGGTGGTGCAGACCCAGTACTGGGTGCGGTCCGGGACGATGCGTTCCTCGCCCGTGACCAGCGCCACGACGGACGGGCCGACCTTGGCCACCACGCGGTCATAAACTTCACGCGCCAAAAGCCGCAGTGGCAGTCCGATGACGCCCGTGCGGTGCGACAGCATGCGCTCAATCGCATGATGGGTCTTGCCGGTGTTCGTCGGCCCAAGGACCGCCGTCACCCGCCGGGTGGCGTCCATGGCTTAAAGCTCCTGCCCTTCGGCCTCGGTTTCCAACCGTTCGATGGCATCGGCGGCCCCCTGCATGTGGGGGTGAATGGCGATGGCGGCGCGGTAAACCTCCAGCGCGCGGTCCGGCTTGCCGGTTTCCTCAAGGATCATCGCCAGCCCCGACAGCGCCCCGAAATGCCGGGGGTTCAGCGTCAGAACCGTGCCGATGTCGGAGACCGAAGGCCCGAACTCGCCCGCCATGTAATAGGCGGTGGCGCGGGAATTCCAGGCCTCGGCGAAGTTGGGGTCGTGGTCGATGACGGCGCTGAAATGCTCGATCGCGGCAGGAAAGTCGCCAAGCTCGATCGCATCGCGCCCGCGCTGCAACAGCAGATCCAGCGCCGGAGAGCCGGATTTCGACCATTCGATCCAGATTTCCGTCTCGATCCGGCCCGCCTCACCCTCTTCCGCGGTCTTCAGCCGTTCGAAAAGACCGTCAAGCTTGGCGGTGTCTTCGGCCCCTGCGGCGGCGCAAGTCAGGAAAAGCGGCAGAAGTGCCGCAACGATACGATTGAGAATGGCGGCCCGGACACGCATAACTTGAAAGTAACCGATCCGCGCCAGATTGCCAGTGGGACGAGGGTCACGAACCGGAGACTTGTGATGAGCGAAATGATCGATGCGGCCGTCAAGGCGCTGTCTGCCAAACTTTCGGACGGATTCGACGGGATTGCCAAGTTCGTGATCCCGGGCGAAGGGGCAATCATGCTGGACGGGCAGGGGGTCCGCGCAGGCGATGAAGAGGCCGACGTGACCCTTACCGCCGAGGCGGACGTGTTTCGCGCGATCCTTGACGGCGAGATGAACCCGACGATGGCCTTCATGACCGGCAAGCTGTCGGTCGATGGCAACATGGGCCTCGCGATGAAGCTTGGCGCGGTGCTTTAGGTGAAGCACGACAGCGCCCTGCCAGCGCCGTTCCACGCCGCGGTGGCCGACGCGCCGCCTGGTGCGGTGGTGGTCTGGGCGCAAGCGGGCACCGCGCGGATCAGACTGGCGTCGTGGAAGCACGGGGACAAGGGCACGGTGCTTCTGTTGCCTGGCCGAACGGAGTGTATCGAGAAATACGGGCGCGCGGCGGGCGATCTGGTGGCGCGCGGGTTTTCGGTCATCACCATCGACTGGCGGGGACAGGGGCTTGCCGACCGGCCGATGCCGGACCGGATGATGGGCCATGTCGACGACTTCGCCGAATTCCAGCAGGACCTTGACGCAATGCTGGTCGAGGCCGCCCGTCTGGACCTGCCGCAGCCCTACTACATGGTGGCGCATTCGATGGGCGGTTGCATCGGCCTGCGCGCCCTGACGCACGGGCTGCCGATCAGGGCCGCGGCGTTCTC
>JBGSVS010000299.1:0-3409 GCA_041752895.1 Tabrizicola sp. | reverse complement strand
CGCCCGCCGCAGACGACGGTCGCCGTGCCGCGTCCGCGTGGGCTGACGACCGTGGTGGCCGAGCCCGAGCTGGTGCCGATCCCCGCTGCGGAACCTATCCCCGAGGTCGAGCCGGAAGAGGTTGCAGCAATCGTGGTCCTGCCGATGGCCGAGGTTGTCGCGATCGATACCGTGCTGCGGGAAGCGGCACAGGACGCAGCGGCTGAGGCCGAGGCCGAAGAGCCGCAGGTCATCGTGGTGCCCCGGCGGTTTGCCGCGCTTGCCTGAACTGGGTCAGCCGCGAAACACGCTCATGATCTGGTCCAGCCGCTTTTTCCGCTTGGCCACTTCCGGGACTGTGGCGGTCTCGGCCGGATAGCCGACCGGCAGGATCATCACCGGCTTTTCATGCTCTGGCCGACCGCAGAGGGGGCCAAGGAACTTCATCGGGTTCGGCGTGTGTTCAAGGCACACAAGGCCCGCGTGATGGATCGCCGTGATCAGCATGCCCGTCGCGATTCCAACACTTTCCGGGACATAGTAGTTCTTGTAGCGCGTCCCGTCCTCGGTCACGCCATAACGCTGGGCGAAGATCACGATCAGCCAGGGCGCATCAGTCAGGTGCGGCTTTGAGACGCCCGTGCCAATCGGCTCCAACGCGGAAAGCCATTCGTCCCCCGCCCCGCCAGAATAGAACGCGCGCTCTTCCTCTTCGGCACCTTCCCGGATGCGGGCCTTCATCGCCGGGTCGCTGATCGCCACGAAATGCCAGGGCTGGTGGTTCGCGCCCGAAGGTGCTGTCCCCGCTGCGGCAATGCAGGCGGCGATGACGGCTTCGGGCACGGGTCTGGTGGCATAGTCCCGCACCGAATGCCGCTTCTGCATATAGGCCAGGAAGTCCGTAGCGGCCGCCAGCGCCCCTGCGTCGTCCTTCTGCACGCGGTCGGGTAACGGCAGCGCCTGATACCTGACCTCGCCCTTGCGATACATCACCCGCCTCCGATCAGCACCCCGGCGGCAAAGACCAAAGCACCACCGACGACGACCTGCAAGGCCGCGCGCAGGAACGGGGTTTCCATATAGCGGTTCTGGATCCAGGCGATGGCCCACAACTCGACGAAAACCACGATCATCGCGATGGTGGTGGCGGTCCAGAAATCCGGGATCAGGTAAGGGAGCGCGTGGCCAAGCCCGCCCACGGCGGTCATCACGCCCGAGGCGATGCCGCGTTTCAGCGGTGAGCCGCGCCCGGAAAGGACGCCATCGTCATGCGCGGCCTCGGTGAAGCCCATCGATATCCCGGCCCCGACCGACGCCGCCGTCCCGACAAGGAAGGTCGTCCAGGTATCCTGTGTCGCAAAGGCGGTGGCGAAGATCGGTGCAAGCGTCGAGACCGAGCCGTCCATCAGCCCGGCCAGCCCCGGCTGCACCCAGGTCAGGACAAACTGGCGCTTGGAGGTCAGGTCCTCCTCGGCCCGGGCATCCTGCGGCAGGTGGGTCTGCTCAAGCCGTTGGGCGTGGCGTTCGTGCCCGGCTTCGGCGGCGGCCAGATCGCCCAGAAGCTTGCGGGTGGCGGCATCCTGGGTGCGGGCTGCGGCGCTGACGTAGAAGTCATGCGCGACCTTCTCCATCGCCGCCGATTCGCCGCGCATGGTTTCCAGCGACAGGGTCTGCGACAGCCAGACGGGCCGCCGGGCATAGAAGCCCGCGACATGTTCGCGGCGAAGAAGCGGGATCACCTCGCCAAACCGCACCCGGTGCAGGTCGATCAGGCGCTGGCGGTGGCCGTCTTCTTCGACCGCCATCCCGTCGAACACCGCCGCCGAGCCCGGGAAGTCCCCGCGTAGCCGTTCGGCAAAGCTTCGGTAGATGCGGGCGTCGTCCTCCTCGGACGAAATGGCAAGGGCCAGGACCTCTTGTTCGCTGAGGTCGGAGAAGCGGCGACGGAAGGTCAGGGAAGACAGCACGGCAGCACCTGTTCTGGAATGATTCTAATCTAGGGCGGATGGCAGCGGACGCAATGCGATAATGTGAACTGATGAGTTCAGAATCTGCTTGTTGAACTGAACTTGTCGGTTTAGATGTGATTCTGAACCGTAGAGTTCAAAATGGAGATCGAGATGAAACGCATCGTCCTTGTTGTAGCCGCCTCCCTGTCGCTTGCGGCCCCGGTTGCCACCCCGGTTGCAGCGCAATCGCTGGACATCCTCTTACCGACCCTGACCTTCCCCTCCGACCCGGTCACGCCGTCGACCAAGGGCTGCGAGACCCCGGTGACCGGCAGCACTTGCCAACTGGCCGAGTGACCTTCGCTTCGCTTGCCGCGCCCGACCGCGATGATCTATGGTCCCTGACAGGGGGACCGATGAACGTTGTTTCCGATCATGCGGTCCGGCGCGGCCGAAAATACGACCAGGTGCTGGATGGCGCGCGCACAGTCTTCATGCGCGACGGGTTCGAACGCGCCTCGGTCGACGACATCGCGCGCGAGGCGGGCGTGTCGAAGGCCACGATCTACGCCTATTTCCCCGACAAGCAGCTGCTGTTCCTGGAGGTTGCGCGCTGCGAATGCCATCGCCAGACCGAAGAGGCCGAAGCGATGGTCGAAGGCGATGTCCCGGTGCGAGTGGCGCTGACGGTCGCGGCCGAACGGATCGTGGCGTTCCAGCTGTCGGATTTCGGCCAGCGCATGTTCCGGATCGTCGTGGGCGAGGGGGAGCGATTTCCAGGTCTTGGACGCCAGTTCTACGACTTCGGTCCGGGGCTGATCCACTCGCGGCTGGTGCATCATCTGGGCTGTTATGTGCAGTCGGGCGCGCTGCGAATCGATGATCTGGACCTTGCGGCGGACCAGTTCGCGCAGCTGTGCAAGGCGACGATCCACGAAAAGCTGATCTTCGGCATGGCCGAGACGATCACCCCGGAACTGGCGCACCGCAGCGTCCACGGCGCGGTGGACATGTTCCTGGCGCGGTATGGGGTGAACGGCAACCGACAAATTTCTTAAGCAAGAAATTTGACAAATTCCTTGCTTAAGGAATTTGGCTAGCCGTTCTCGCGCAGCACGGTCCCTGCCAGGTAGAGAGACCCGCATATCAGCACCCGCGCCTCGGGTGACGTCGCGGCGATCCCGGCCAGCGCCTCCGCGACCGAGCCTGCCGTATCTGCCTCCATTCCCGCCGCGCGGGCGGCGTCCCGCGTCACCTCCGCCGGAAGCGTGTTCTTCTCACCCGGAATCGTCACCGCGTGCAGCTGCGTCGCCTGCGCGGCAAGCGGGCGCATGTAGCCAGTCACATCCTTGGTGTTGAGCATCCCGCAGATCAGATGCGTCTCGCGCCGGGGCATTCGCGCCAGCGTCGCCGCCACCGCTTCTCCCCCTGCCGGGTTGTGGCCGCCGTCAAGCCAAAGCTCGACCTGTGGCGCAAGGTCC
>JBGSVS010000298.1:0-1636 GCA_041752895.1 Tabrizicola sp. | reverse complement strand
GTCGTCCCAGCGGGCGGGCGCGCAGTCCTGCGCGTCGATGCGGATGGCGGCGGGCCGTGTCATGCTGTTCCGGTTCTAGTCTGGCGCGCGGCGGCTGCAATGCTGGAATGCGGCAAGTGGCAGGCGCATTCCGTCACCCGGGCTGCATTCGCGCTTTCCGCTTCTGTGCGGGGACACCCGTGTCGATCATGCTGATCTTCTGCCAGATCTTCCGCGACAGGCTGGAGCCGAGAAGCTCGATGTCGGTCACCGCCTGGGCCACACCCTCATCCGGCACCGCCTGCGAATAAAGCGCTGCCAGCTTGCCGGTCAGCGCGAGAAGTTCCGAGCAATAATCAAGATAGCGCGACATCTCGACTGCGGTCAGGTCGCGGGCGGGCGAGGTTTCGGTGGGCGTGAAGTCGGGCGACAGCGTCACCGGGTCCTTGGTCAGCTGGTGCATGTCGATGACGTGGATGATCGACCGGAGGCCATGGAGCCCCCGCGCCACCCGCTGGCGCTTGAACCGCGCCTCAAGCCGAACCAGCGCGACAAGTCCCAAACCAGCCAGAAGGGCCGTGTTGATCGCGGCCTCGATGCCTTGCACCGAACCGATGGCGTCCTGCCCGACATCCCGCAGGGGCAGGATCGAGCCGACCCACAGAAAGACCGCAGCCCCCCCCAGGACCACCAGCGCGACAAGACCGCGCAGCCACCAGATCGGCGGGGTCAGGATATCGACCTCGGCCCGGATTGCGCGTGCCTGCGCTGTCACCTCGCCCGCAACATGGGCAAGCCCGCGGTCGGGAAAGCGCTCGACGATGCGCGTTTCCAGAAGCTCGGCGGTCGAAAGGATCTTTGCGGGGTCTAGGCTGCGAAACGGCATGGCAGAGGCATAGCATCTGTTCGCAAGACCGCAAAAGGCCTTTCACATTGGCCCAAATATCCCTGCCGGAGGCCCCCCGAGCGCTTTTGCGTCCTACACGCAAAGGCGCGAGACACATGGACTTCGCGCCTGCCAAGGCGCTCAATATGATAGTCGTCCCGACCCGGTCAGCCTTCGGCCAGGTTGGCAAAGACCGCCTCGGCCTCGGCATCGGCCGGGAACATCAGTTCGATCTTCATGTCCGACAGCGCCACCTCCTCGGCCGTGCCGAACTGGGCATAGGTGGAAAACATCGCCAGCTGCTGGCCCCCCATCCGGTAGACCGTCGGCAGGATCGCCCGTCCGGTGGTGCGGGGCTGGTGGGCGGCGATCTCGGGGTTGGCAAGAAGGGCCGCAACCGCGCGGTCAAGCGCCGCGATCCCGCCTGCCCGGGCGCTTTCAGCCTTCAGGCGCAGCGCGCTATGGTGGCCGACCTCGACCCAGTTCTCGATCAGTGCGGCAAAGACGGTCAGGTCCGACATCGCGTCCAGAAGGCTTGCGCCCACCCCAAACCCCGCCGGACCGAACAGACGCACGGCGGGCGGGTTAAGCGCCACGATCCGCCAGAGCCGGTCCAGGATCAGCGCGGGGTAGGGGCGTGGCGGTCGATCATCCAGCCCATCGCAGCGCGGACCTGGGCCATCTCTTCAGTGGCAAGCGGCAGGGTCGGGAACTGCGGAGCGAAACCGGCAGCGGTCAAAAGCCCGTTCTGATCGCCACGCGGCAAGCCCA
>JBGSVS010000297.1:0-3876 GCA_041752895.1 Tabrizicola sp. | reverse complement strand
GGCCGCCGCGGTTTCCAGCACCTTCGGCGCCTGAGCTGCAGCCTGCGCGGCCTGCATCTGCCGCATCATCGCTTCCTGCTCTTCCTTGGTCACGGGGCGGATGCGCGACAGCTGCTGCGTGGTCTGTTCGCGCAGCGAGTTCAGCAGGCCCTCGAACAGCTGGAAAGCCTCGGTCTTGTATTCGTTCAGCGGGTCGCGCTGGGCGTAGCCGCGGAAGTTCACCACCGACCGCAGATGTTCCAGCCGCACCAGATGCTCGCGCCACTTGCTGTCGATGGCTTGCAGAAGCACCTGCTTCTCGATGGTCTGCATCGTGGCTTCGCCGAAGGCTTCGGTCTTTTCGGCCATCATCTTGTCCGACGCCTCGACGATGCGGTCGTAGACGCCGGTCTGGTCCACGCCTTCTTCGGCGGCCCAGGCGGCAATCGGCAGGTCAAGGTTCAGCATGTCGCGCACCGAGGTGGTCAGCGCTTCGGTGTCCCAGCTGTCGAGGTAGGACTTGGGCGGCATGGCCAGATCGACGAGATCCTCGATCACCTGATGGCGCATGTCGGTGGCAACGTCGGCGACATGGTCGGACTGCAGGATGTCCAGGCGCTGGCTGAAGATCGCCTTGCGCTGGTCGTTCATCACGTCGTCGAACTTGAGCAGTTGCTTGCGGATGTCGAAGTTGCGGCCTTCGACCTTGGCTTGCGCTTTTTCCAGCGACTTGTTGACCCAGGGGTGAACGATGGATTCGCCTTCCTGCATCCCCAACGTCGACAGGATCTTGTCCAGCCGTTCGGACCCGAAAATCCGCATCAGGTCATCTTCCAGCGACAGGAAGAAGGCCGAGCGCCCCGGGTCGCCCTGACGGCCCGACCGGCCGCGCAGCTGGTTGTCGATCCGGCGGCTTTCGTGGCGTTCGGTGCCCAGGACAAACAGACCCCCGGCCTGCTTGACGGCTTCTTCCTCGTCCTTGTGTTCAGCCTCGATCCGGGCGCGGATGGCGACGTGGTCGCCTTCCGGGTCGGCGGCGATGGCCTCCATCACCTTGAACTCGACGTTGCCGCCAAGCTTGATGTCGGTGCCCCGGCCCGCCATGTTCGTGGCGATGGTGACCGAGCCAAGCTTGCCCGCGTCGGCGACGATCTTGGCTTCCTGTTCGTGCTGACGGGCGTTCAGGACGGAATGAGCAATCCCGGCCTGGGTCAAGAGCGCCGAAAGCTGTTCCGACTTTTCGATGGAGGTCGTGCCGACAAGGATCGGCTGGCCCTTTTCGTGGGCTTCCTTGATGACCTTGAGAATGCCGTCATGCTTTTCGCGTGCGGTGCGGAAAACCTGGTCATGGTCGTCGGCGCGCGCGACCGGGCGGTTCGTCGGAACCTCGACCACGCCAAGGCCGTAAATCTCACGGAATTCCTCGGCCTCGGTCGCGGCCGTGCCGGTCATGCCGCCCAGCTTTTCGTAAAGCCGGAAGTAGTTCTGGAAGGTGACGCTGGCGTAGGTCACGTTCTCGGGCTTGATTTGCACCCGTTCCTTCGCCTCGATGGCCTGGTGAAGCCCGTCCGACAGCCGCCGACCCTTCATCATGCGCCCGGTGAATTCGTCGATCAGCATCACCTCGCCGTCGCGGACGATGTATTGCTGGTCCTTGAAGAACAGCTTGTGCGCCCGCAGCGCCTGGTTGACGTGGTGGACGATGGACGTGCTTTCGGCGGCGTAAAGGTTCTGCCCCTCCGGCAGGATCCCCGCCTGACGCAGCAGGTCCTCGATCGCATCGTTCCCCTCTTCCGTCAGGGTCACGTTCCGCGCCTTTTCGTCCAGCTTGTAGTGATCCTCGGCCAGCCCCGGGATCACCGCATCCACGGCCTCATAAAGCTTGCTGCGATCCTGGCTGGGACCCGAGATGATCAGCGGCGTCCGCGCCTCGTCGATGAGGATGCTGTCCACCTCGTCGACGATGGCATAGTGGTGCCCGCGCTGCGCCATTTCGGCCAGCGAGCCCTTCATGTTGTCGCGCAGATAGTCGAAGCCCAACTCGTTGTTCGTCGCATAGGTGATGTCGGCGCGGTAGGCAGCCAGCTTTTCGGCATCGGGCTGGTGCGAATAGACGACCCCTGTGGTCATCCCCAGCGCCCCATAGACTTTGCCCATCCATTCCGCGTCGCGCTTGGCAAGGTAGTCGTTCACCGTGACGACATGCACACCCTTGCCGGTCAGCGCGTTCAGATAGGCGGCAAAGGTCGCGACCAGCGTCTTGCCCTCACCCGTTTTCATCTCGGAAATGTTGCCCTGATGCAGGAACATCCCGCCCTTCAGCTGCACATCAAACGCGCGCAGCCCCAGCGCCCTGCGCGCGCCTTCCCGGCAGTTGGCAAAGGCCTCGGGCAGGATCGCATCCAGGCTTTCGCCGCCCTCTTGCACACGCTTCTGAAACTCACGCGTTTTGGCAATGATGCCTTCGTCGGTCAGCGCCTGATACTCTGGCTCCAGCGCGTTGATCTGCGCCACGACGGGGCGGACGGACTTTACCTTGCGGTCGTTCGGCGATCCGAACACCTTCCGCGCAATCGATCCAAGTCCCAGCATGTTTTCTCCCGAAGGGCAGCTTCTGACAGCATCGTGTGACCCTTGGACTTGCCCGGCCCCCGCAGCTTGCCTAGAAGGGCAAAAGCACGGTCGGACGACCCGTTTCACGCGACTGTCGCGATGTAAGGGGGAAGCCGGGGATAGTCAACGCAAGCAGGCGAACGGCGCCGATCAGGAGATGGTGACAATGACGAAACACTCGGGGAAAAAACACTCGGGCTTCTGGTCGGTTCTCGCCCTGACGGCGACCCTGTCGACGGCGGCCTTCGCCGAAGGTGAAACCGCCGATACGGTGATCGCCACTGTGAACGGCACCAAGATCACCCTGGGCCACATGATCGCGCTGCGCGAAACCCTGCCGCCGGAATACCAGCAGCTGCCTGACGACGTGCTGTTCAAGGGCATCTACGAACAGCTGATCCAGCAAGAGGTCCTCGCCCAGTCGATCGTCGATCTGTCGCCCCGGGCGCTTGCCAACCTTGACAACGACAAGCGCGGTCTGGTTTCCGGCATCGCGATCGAGGGTATCGTCAAGCAGGCCGTCACCGAAGAGGCGCTGCAGGCCGCCTATGACGCCCGCTTCAAGGATGCCGTGGCGCAGACCGAATACAGCGCCGCGCATATCCTGGTCGACACGCAGGAAGCGGCTGACAAGCTGAAGGCCGATCTGGCGGGCGGCGCGGATTTCGCAGATCTTGCCAAGGCGAATTCGACCGACACCGGGTCGGGTGCCAATGGCGGCGATCTTGGCTGGTTCGGCCTTGGGATGATGGTCAAGCCGTTCGAGGATGCCGTCGTTGCCGCCAAGGTGGGCGAGGTTACCGGCCCGGTGCAAAGCGACTTCGGCTGGCACCTGATCCTCGTCAAGGAAACGCGGGTGGCCGAAAAGCCGACGCTTGACCAGATGCGCGACGAACTGGCGGCCGAGGTTGAGGACGCTGCGATCAACGCGAAGATCGAGGAACTGACCAAGGGTGCCGCGGTCACCCGCGAAGGCGAGGGGCTGGACCCCGCGATCTTGAAAAACGCCACGCTGATCGACTGACATCGCGCTGGGGGGGCGGGACATGGCAAAGACCGACTGGAAGGCCGAAGCGAAGGCCCTGAAGAGAAAGGTCCGCAAGCTTAAGGACAATCTCACCGCTGCCGCGGGGCCAGTGGCCGAGGCGGTTCAGGATGCCGTCAGCGACGTGGTCGCGGCGGCCAAGAAGGCGCTGAAGCCGGTCTCGCCGCTGGCGCCTGCCAGTTTCCCGGTCCTGCCCGCGATCAAGGGGGCCGAATTTGCGGCGGTCGAGGCCGGGGTGC
>JBGSVS010000296.1:0-1691 GCA_041752895.1 Tabrizicola sp. | reverse complement strand
CGAGGCACTGGCGCGGCTGACCGGCATGGGCTTGCCCGCCCGGCGTGACGAATACTGGCGCTACACCGACCCGACCAGCCTCAACGCGGGCGACACCCCGTCCGCGCAGCATTTTGACCCGCGCGACGAACCCGAGCCATTCGAGGGAATGGACCGCCTTAAGATCGTCTTCGTCGATGGCGTCTTCGATGCCGAAGCTTCGGACGACCTTGCCATGACCGGCGTGACCATCGAGCGGCTGGCAAAGGTGGGCGGGACCGATATCCACTGGGCACAAAGCCTTTATGGCGTGCTTGAGGAACGGGGCCAGGCTCCGGTCGCGCGCCCCTATGCCGCGCTCAATTCGGCCTTTGCCACCGATGGTGTCCTGATCCATGTCACGGGCCGCGCCGCAAAGCCCGTGTCTCTGGTTTATGTCCATAAGTCAGATACTTCTGACGCGATCCTCCACAATTGCATCAAGCTTGATGCGGGGGCAGAGTTGACGCTGCTGGAGAACGGCCCGGCTGCCGCCAGGTTCAACAAAGTGCTGGAAGTCGAGGTCGCCGACGGGGCAAGCTTTCACCACATCCGTCTGCAGGGCCGTGACCATGCACGCCGCGCGGTGACGCATGTCTTCGCCCGCCTGGGCCGGAAATCAGAAATGCGGTCCTTCACGCTGACAGCCAACGGTCGGCTGACCCGCAACGAGGCGGTGATCGAGCTTGCGGGTGCCGAGGGCCGGGCGCATCTGGCCGGGGCCACGGTCGGTGACGGCGAGTTCCACCATGATGACACCGTCTTCGTCACCCATGCGGCTGAGGCCTGCGAAAGCCGTCAGGTGTTCAAGAAGGTGCTGATGAACGGCGCGGTGGGCGTGTTTCAGGGCAAGATCCTGGTCAAGTCCGGCGCGCAGAAGACTGACGGCTACCAGATCAGCCAGGCGCTTCTACTGGACGAAGACAGCCAGTTCCTGGCCAAGCCCGAGCTGGAGATTTACGCCGACGACGTGAAATGCAGCCACGGCTCGACCTCGGGCGCCATCGACGAGACAGCACTCTTCTACCTGCAATCGCGCGGTGTGCCACGGCGGCGCGCGCAGGCGCTTCTGGTCCTCGCGTTCCTTGCCGAAGCGATCGAAGAGATTGCTGACGAGACCATCGCCGAGGATATCCGCGCTCGACTGGAACGCTGGCTTGCCCGGCACGGATCGAAAGGATGACCGTTTCGACCGACCTCGTTGCGACCTGGCGACGTCCACGCGCGGTCCTGCGTCAGCACTTGGCGCGCGGCCGGTCCGAGGCCTTTGCCTTCACGCTTCTCCTCGTCTTTCTGATCCTGGCCTTCGTCGGTCAATGGCCCGCCGCAGCGCGCGAGGCGTTCCTGGCCGATGAACCCTCGGCAGCACCCCGTATCCTTGCCAGGGCCTTTGCAGTGCTGGCGACGATCCCGCTTTGGTATGGGCTTGCGGCACTTAGCCGTCTGGTGGCGAAAGCCATGGGCGGGCAGGGGACCTGGTATGGCGCGCGGATTGCGTTGTTCTTGGCGCTAGCAACGGTCGGTCCGCTGATGCTGCTGCAGGGCCTGGTGTCCGGCATGATCGGGCCGGGACCGGCCCTTTCGGCGGTGACGTTGCTGGTCGGGGTCGCCTTCCTCTGGCTTTGGGCCACCCTGTTGCACGAGGCGGAACGCGGATGACGCCGGGTGCGCGC
>JBGSVS010000295.1:0-4688 GCA_041752895.1 Tabrizicola sp. | reverse complement strand
GCGCTACTTCAATCCCGCCGATGCCGACCGCGCCACCGCGCTGGCCGATGCGCTGGCCACCGCTGTGCCGGGCACGACTGCCTCGGTCGTCGATCTGTCGCAAGGCAAGTATGGACAGGCCGCGCCGGGACTGCTGGAAATCTGGATCAGCAAGTAACAGTGAACGCGGACCTGCAAGCCCCGGAGCGACCTTTCCAGGTCGTCTGCCACTGCCTTGTCGGCCAGTCAGAGACGTGGTCGGCGGGCAATGGCATCCCAGCGGGCCATTACCTGCCTCCGCTCATCATGCGTGAAAGGGTCCGGTCCTTCAGAACCCAGTGATGATAGAAGGCTGCCCCTGCATGCAACGCGATGGCGGCCGCGATCAGGCGCGCTCCGATCCCGTGACCCGCCCTTGGCGCCAGATCGGCCAGTTTCGGGAACGGAGCTGTGCCAAAAAGCGCATCGGGCAGACCGGACAGCACCGACATCGCGATGCCGCTGCCAAGCATGGCAAGGATCAGGACGTAAAGGCCGCGATGCGTCCAGCGGGCGGCGGCGGCCTGCCAGCCGGGAACGCCCGCAACCTCATCCGGCTTGCGATCAAAGCGCCACCACCACAACAGCCGCCCCAGCGTCAGGAACAGCACCAAACCGGCTACCGGCAGATGGATGCGCAGAAGCGCTGACTTGGCGGCCACGTCGTCCGTAAACCCGGCGCGAAAGCCGGTGCCCAGAAGGACGACGATCAAAAGCGCGCTGATCCAGTGGATCAGTCGGGCCACGGTTCCGTATGAGGTCTGCGAGCTTTTCATGATCCGCCTCAGAGGTCGGGGCGAAGGGCTGCCCGCATTGCCAGCATGATCGGGAAGCCCATCAGAAACTCGTCCTGCGACAGAAGCGCATCGTCATCAAGATCGGCGCGTCGGAAATCGGCCGTCATCGCCAATCGCATCTCGGGCTCGGTCAACTCGCCGTTGCCGTTGCGATCCCAGAACGCAAAGACGATCTTCGAGGCGGTCGTATAGGCGTCGCTGCGGCCCTTCGCTTCGGCCACGTAGGCAAAGCCGGGGTCCCAGGCCGCAAATTCGGCGTAGGTGACCTTCAGGTTTTCATCGGTGTCCATGCTGTCGAAAACCAAAGTCCGGAACTGCTCCAGATCGCCGGCATGGATCCAGCCGCGCCCGGTAGGGTCCATGGTGGCAAAGATCGTCTCGCCAACCTTGCGGCCTTCGAGCCCGACCTCTTCGGCGGCGGCCATCTGGCCCGAAGCCAACAGGCCCAAGCCCAGACCGGCCAACATTGCGACAGTTCTGTGAATTGTCATGACTTTTCCCCGCTGCTGGCGTTCGATAGGGTTTCCATCCGAGTTAAGTTACAAGGCTATAATTTACATGGCAATCAAAAAACTTGCCGCACCGCCGTCCATCGGCCGTCAGCTGGTCTTTGCAGCCGCCACCGGCAAGACGGTCTGTAGCCGCTTGCTTGAGCCCCACGGGTTGAGTCTGGCGCAATGGGCGACCTTGTCCTCGATCTGGCGGAACGGCCCGATGAACGTGAAAGCGCTGGCCGAGATGACGGGCAATGCCCCCCCGGCGGTATCGCGGCTGGTCGACAGGATGATCGTGGCCGGACTGCTGATCCGCCAAACCGATCCCGATGACCGACGCGCCGTGGTGATCGGGCTTAGCGAAAAGGCAGAGGCACTGCGCCCGCTGCAGAATATCTACCAGGAGGTCAATGCCATCCTGCTGGCCGGGTTCTCGGCGCAGGAGCAGGAAGCCTTGGAGGGCCTTTTGCACAGGCTGGACCAAACCGGCCGGTCTTGGCTGCGCGGAACCGCAGACAGACCGGAGACCGGGTCAAGCGCGGATGACTGAAGCCGTTGGTTCAACAAGCCGTTGGGTCCGCCCCGGCAAGTGTCCTACACCCCAAGGCACCAGCGCATGACGGCCTTTTGCGCGTGCAGGCGGTTCTCGGCTTCGTCGAAGATCACCGAATGCGGGCCGTCCATCACGGCACTTGTCGCCTCGTCGTTCCGATGCGCGGGCAGGCAGTGCATGAACAAGGCATCCGGTTTGGCGCGGGACATGAGCTGTTCGTTCACCTGATAGGCGCGCAGCTGGTTGTGGCGGCGTTCCTTGGCCGATTCCGGGTCATGCATGGAAACCCAGGTGTCGGTGACCACCAGGTCGGCGCCTTCGACGGCAGTGAAGGGGTCGCGCTGGATGGTGACCTTGCTGCCCTTCTCGCGGGCGAAGGCGACGAACTTGTCCTCGGGGTCCAGCGTTTCGGGGCCGGTGAAGGTGAAGTCAAAGCCGAACTGCCCGGCGGCATGCAGGAAGCTGGCCGCGACGTTGTTGCCATCGCCGCACCACACGACCTTGCGGCCCGCGATCGGGCCACGGTGTTCCTCATAGGTCATCACGTCGGCCATGATCTGGCAGGGATGGGTGCGGTTCGTCAGGCCGTTGATGACGGGCACGGTGGCATGTTCGGCCATCTCCAGAAGCGTGGCTTCTTCGAAGGTGCGGATCATGATGAGGTCGACGTAGCGGCTAAGGACGCGGGCGGTGTCGGCGATGGTCTCGCCATGGCCGAGCTGCATTTCCTTGCCCGACAGAACCATGGTCTCGCCGCCCATCTGGCGGACGCCGACATCAAAGCTGACCCGGGTCCGGGTCGAGGGCTTTTCAAAGATCAGCGCGACCATCTGGCCCTTCAGGGGCTGTTCGTCGTCCGGTGTGCCCTTCGGGCGACCGTTGCGGGCGGTCTTCATCGCCTGGGCAGTGTCGATCATGGCCCGCAGTTCGGCGGGATCGGTCTTGTGGATGTCGAGGAAGTGTTTCATTTCGTTTCGCTTTTTGGACCTGTGGAACCGGGGGTTTCACACCCCCGGACCCCCGTGGGATATTTGAGGACGAAGAATGATCAGGCGGCCTGTTCCAATCGGGTCGCCGTCTGGTCAAGGCGGGTGAGCGCTTCGGCGATGTCGGCGTCGGGGATGTTGAGCGCGGGCAGCAGGCGCAGGACATTGTCGGCGGCGGCGACGGTCAGGACGCCGACCGCGTAGCCGGCCTTGACCACCTCGGTCGGGGCGGGCTTGCATTTGAGGCCAAGCATCAGGCCTTCGCCACGGACTGCCTCGAACACGGTGGGGTGGCGGGCGACGAGGCTTTCAAGGCCCTGGCGCATCAGGGCACCCTTGCGGGAAACCTCGGCCAGGAAGGCGGGGTCGGAGATGATCTCGGTGACCTTGGTGCCGACCGCGCAGCCCAGGGGGTTGCCGCCATAGGTCGATCCGTGGGTGCCCGCCGTCATGCCGGAGGCCGCGTGTTCGGTGGCCAGGACCGCGCCCAGGGGGAAGCCGCCGCCGATGCCCTTGGCGACCATCATGATGTCGGGGGTCACGCCCGCCCATTCATGCGCGAAGAGGCGACCGGTGCGGCCCATGCCGCATTGCACCTCGTCGAAGATGAGGAGCGTGCCGGTCTGGTCGCAAAGGTCGCGCAGGCCCTTGAGGCACTGGTCGGGAACGACGCGGATGCCGCCTTCGCCCTGGATCGGCTCGATGATGACGGCGCAGGTCGCGGTCGTGATCGCGGCGCGGATGGCGGCGTGGTCGGCGTCATTCGCGGGCCATTTCAGATGCACGAAGCCCGGCATCAGCGGGCCGAAGCCCTTGACCATCTTTTCCGACCCCGCCGCCGCAATGGCTCCGGTCGACCTGCCGTGGAAGGCGCCTTCGAAAGCGACGATCTCGATCCGGTCGGGGTGGCCCGCGTCATAGTGGTGCTTGCGCGCCATCTTGATCGCAAGCTCTGCCGTCTCGGTGCCCGAATTGGTGAAGAACACCGTGTCGGCGAAGGTCTGGCTGGTCAGAAGGTCCGCCAGCCGTTCCTGTTCGGGAACAGTGTAGATGTTCGACACATGCCACAGCTTTTGCGCCTGTTCCGTCAGGGTCTGCACCAGCGCGGGATGGGCATGGCCCAGCGCGTTCACCGCGATACCCGACCCGAGGTCCAGGTATCGCTGCCCGTCTTCGGCAGTCAGCCAGCTGCCCTCGCCCTTGACGAAAGCGAGGGGCGCGCGGTTGTAGGTCGGCAGAACGGACGGGATCATGGGCATGTCCTTGCAGGTGAAGGCCAATGGGTGCCTTAGGGCTGGCCGGGAGTCAACTTGGGGAAGGAATGGCGCAGCGGCGCCGATGACAGCGGGACAGGCGTCAGACGCGGCGGCGTCGGCGCGAAGCAGGGATATGGCGGGGTCCAGCGGTCATGCCGAGCGGCATAGCGGGAATGCGTGCGTCGGTAAAGCGGAGTCCTGCGCGACCGGCCCGACATCGTTTTCGCTGGAAATGACCTGTAAACGCTGGCAAGGCAGAATGGGGATCGATGGGCAGAGGCTCCTGCTTCGGCGGGCCGGAAAAAGGCGACGGGTTCAGGACAGGCATGACCGTGCAACGCATCACTGTCGGCGTCCATCCGCTGGACCAGGTGCTGCTACCGCAAGGGTCGGCCAAGGGCTGGGCGGCGCGGCTTGCGGCGTCGGTGCCCGAACTTGCGCCGGATGCGGTTCTCTGTCCCCTGACCCTTGCCGACGGGCCTGAGGGACTGGTTCTGGACGCCACCATCGATGTGGCCGGGTTGCGCTGGCATCAGGGCACGCGGGCGCAGGTCGACGTGCCGCGGCTGATCGAGGGCAATGTC
>JBGSVS010000294.1:0-2538 GCA_041752895.1 Tabrizicola sp. | reverse complement strand
CCATCGTCGCCACCGATGCCACGCTGACCAAGGCTCAGGCGCACCGCATGGCCGTCGCCGCCCACGACGGCATGGCCCGCGCCCTTGTCCCGTCGCACACGCCCTTGGACGGTGATCTCGTCTTCTCCGTCGCTACCGGGGCCAGACCCCTGCAAGACCCCCTGACCGACCCCTTCCAGCTTGGCCACGCCGCCGCGACCTGCCTCGCCCGCGCCATCGCTCGCGCGGTCTACCTCGCGCGCAGTGAACCCCTCGACCTGCAGCCAACTTGGGCTTCCCGCTTCAACCGCTGACGTGAAACCCTGACAATTCGTCTAAAATTGTGCTTCCTCTTGGCAAAAAACTCAAACCTTCCAGCCCGAAACCCGCGAAAACACGGTCAAAGGCAGGTAAACGCCCACACCCAAGTCCCTGATTTCCTTGAATCCGAGCGAACCGCCCAGCGCGGACACTACCACCGCTTCAGCGCATCCTCGTCGGCGTCCTTCGCCGCCACCCAAGAGGCCCCATCCGCCCCCAGCTCCTTCTTCCAGAACGGAGCCCGGCTTTTCAGGTAGTCCATCAGATACTCCGCCGCCGCGAAAGCATCCGCCCGGTGCAACGCGGCCGTCGCGACCATCATGATCGCCTCGCCCGGGGCAAGCTTCCCGTGCCGGTGGATCACCAAAGCATCGACCAAAGACCACCGCGACACCGCTTCCACGGCAATCCCGGCAATCGCCTTCTCGGTCATGCCCGGATAATGCTCGATCTCCATCCCGGACAGCGAACCGCCCTCATCGCGCACCAGCCCAGTGAAGCTGACCACCGCCCCCGCCCCACGAACCCCCGCCGAGAACGCCGACACCTCGGCCCCCACATCGAACGACTCCGGCTGGACGGCAACCCGCATCTCAGCCCCCTGTCATCGGCGGAAAGAAGGCAACCTCGCGCACCCCCGCCAGCGGAGCGTCAAAGGACGCCAGCTCCTGATCCAGCGCGACCCGCAACGCGGACAGGTCGGCAAACGCCGCCTCATAGCGTACCTCCCGGGCACGCAACTCCTGAACCAAATCGGCCACTGTCACAGCCCCGGTCTCGATCCGCTCCCGCGGGAGGCCGATCCGTTCCCGGACCCAGGCAAAGTATAGAACGTCGATCACTTGTCTTCCCGCAAGAAGGGCAGCGACTTGACGAAGTATTCCCAGCCCGTCACCACGGTCAAAAGCGCCGCCACCCACAACAGCCAGATCCCCACCAGGTTCGCGTAGGACGCGCAGTCCCGGTTGCCGCACGCCCGGATCGGGTCGGCTGTGCCGGCGTTCACCGCCTCGACATACTGTTCCGGGGTCATGCCCTGCATTGCCACACCGTTCAGGTACTCAAACCCCGTCCCCATGAACAGGACCGCTATCGCGATCATCTGCGCGGTGGTCTTCCACTTGGCCAGCTTCGTGACCTGCAACAGGCCGCTCTTCTGACCCAGATACTCCCGCAAGCCGCCGACAAAGACCTCGCGGAAGATGATCAGCGTGGCGGGCAGGATCAGCCAGGGGTTCATCCCGTTGTAGCCGGTGATGACCATGATCGCGATCACCACCATGGCCTTGTCGGCAATCGGGTCCATCATCGCGCCGAACTTGGATTCCTGTTTCCACAACCGGGCAAGATAGCCGTCGAACCAGTCGGTCAGCGCGGCCCCGACAAACAAGGTCAGGGCAAGCCAGTCGGCCCAGGGACGGTGGAAATACAGGAACATGATCGCTACACCCGGGGCGGCGAACAGCCGAAGCACGGTCAGCGTGTTGGGGATCGTCCAGCGCATGGCAAAGTCGTAGACCAAGGGGTGCAAGGACGAAAGCGAAAAACCGCCCTCACATCCCCTCGGGCTGGCCCACCACTACGAAGTGAAGCGTCTCGGGCGTGAACAGCCGTGCCGCGACGCGCTGGATGTCCGCCATCGTCACCGCCTCGACCTTGGCGTTCCGGGTGGTGATGTAATCCATCGGGATTCCGTCCATCTGCATGCCCACCAGGATGCTGGCAATCGGCCCGTTGCCGTCGAACCGCAACGGATAGGCACCGGTCAGATAGGTCTTGGCATAGGCCAGTTCGACCTCGGTCACGCCATTGGCAGCGACATCGTCCCATTGCTGGCGCACCAGATCCATCGCCTGCGCCACGGTGGAATTGTCGGTCGAAAACTGCCCCAGCACCAGTTCGGCCTGATCCATCGGCGCCAGATAGGTGCCGACGCCATAGGTCAGCCCGCGTTTCTCGCGCAACTCGTTCATCAGGCGCGAACTAAATCGGTCGCCGCCCAGGATTTCGTTGGCGATGAAGGCGGCAAAGAAATCCGAGTCGTCGCGTTTCATGCCCTGATGGCCGAACAGCACCACCGATTGCGGCACCGGGAAATCCTGCACCGTCACGCCGGCGCCCAGCGTCCAATCGACGCGCGGGGGCTGTGGCGCACCGGTGGCGGGCAGATCGCCCAGGATACGGTCTATCATGAGGCCCAGCGCCTCGGGCGTGAACAGCCGTGCCGCGACGCGCTGG
>JBGSVS010000293.1:0-2718 GCA_041752895.1 Tabrizicola sp. | reverse complement strand
GTGCCGCTTCCCGCCCGCGCAGGTCCGCCGATGCGCGCAGCCACCTCGTCACGCGACATCCCGCTGGCGAGGTTGGGCGCGTAGGTCATCCGCAGGATCGCCATGTCGAAGCCGGTCAGCACCGAATGGAAGTTGTCGTCGTTGAAGACGCTGTCGGACAGCCGGTAAAGGTCGTTCAAGGGCCCCAGCGCCTGCGCCAGTTCCTCATGCAGACAATCGCGCACTTCCTGTGGGCTGGTGTCCGCCGGGATGAACACTGCTGCCCGCTGCCGCTCGGTCACCGCGGCCCAGTCGACCGCGTCCGACCCGCGCTTGCGCCGATATTCCGCCAGCGATCCGACATTCGGCACCACAAAGCAGGCCGCCGTCGGTGCCAGCCGCCGCAGGTCCGACCGGCTGGCAAATTCCACCGTGATCGTCGCCGCACCCGAGGCCGGCCGGATGTCGATCCCCGCCTCGTTTTGCAGCCGCCCGATCAGCACCCCAAGGTCCCTCACCGCACTCTCCGGCACGTTCCCCGTCATTGCCACCGTTACCGGCCCTTCGAACCGGCTGAAGGTGTCCAACCCCCGCCCGCTCTCCATCGCGAAGGTCAGGTCCATGAAGTCCCGTGCCAGCGACCCGCCCGCCGTCGCGCCCACACCAAGCCGCACCCCACCCGGAGACCCGAACCCGACGCCAACCTCGGCCTCGGACGTGTTCTTCGACACCTGCGCGGGGGGCGCACAGGCAGAAAGCACGCAAAGTGCTGCGACAAGACAGGGCAAGCGCATGGCAAAATCCACAGGGCAGCGACCCCGGGCAGCTGGGGGCAACGCAACTGTCTGGCTCGCGCCCCCCATGAGTCAATTCCGGAAAAATCCCGAATCTTCCGACCACTAGGCCTCGTGGTTGAAGTGCGGACTGCCGCAGGATGTATCCGGCGCGCTCACGGAATGTTACAAATCCGACATTCCCTGCACGCCGAAACGCGCATCCTCTGCGTCACCCGCGCATGATTCGCCCCGCTTCTGACCGCTACCGCTGTGACCGCGCCATGAAGGCCAGCCGCTCGAAGAGCTGCACATCCTGCTCGTTCTTCAACAGCGCGCCATGCAGCCGGGGCAGGGCGTTCTTCGGGTCCTTCCGCAGATCCTCCGGCGCCAAATCCTCGGCCAACAGAAGCCGCAACCAGTCCAGCACCTCGGACGTCGACGGCTTCTTCTTCAGCCCCGGCACCTCGCGCAATTCATAGAACTGCGTCAGCGCCGCGCTTAACAGCTGATCCTTGATGTCCGGAAAATGCACCCGCACGATCGCCGCTAGCGTGTCGGCATCGGGAAACCGGATGTAATGAAAGAAGCACCTCCGCAGGAAGGCATCCGGCAGCTCCTTTTCGTTGTTTGAGGTGATGATGACCACCGGCCGATGCCGCGCCGTGACCATCTCGCCGGTCTCGTAGACGTGAAACTCCATCCGGTCGATCTCTTGCAGCAGATCATTCGGAAACTCGATGTCCGCCTTGTCGATCTCGTCGATCAACAGGACCACCCGCCCCTCGGCCTCGAAGGCCTGCCACAGCTTGCCCTTGCGGATGTAATTGCGCACGTCATGCACCCGCGCCTCACCCAGCTGACTGTCGCGCAACCGGCTGACCGCATCGTATTCATAGAGGCCCTGTTGCGCCTTGGTTGTCGATTTCACATGCCACTCAATCAGGGGTAGGTCCAGCGCCCCCGCCACCTGCCGCGCGAGTTCGGTCTTCCCCGTCCCCGGTTCGCCCTTGACCAGCAGGGGTCGCTGCAATGTGACCGCCGCATTCACCGCAAGGGCCAGGTCATCTGACGCTACGTAAGAGGCAGTCGTGGCGAATTTCATTGCAGTATCAACATTCTGTTTCCCGGGCTGCCGCAAACCCTACCTGCGCCCAGAAAATGTCGCAACCGCTAGTGACAATGTCAGGGCATTGGTTTACACGCCCGCCAACAGGAGCGCGTCGATGACAGAAGCCCACCTGTCGGAGCGATCCGGCGCGAAGGAGAGTGTTTCGATGAAGGCCGAGGTTTTCCTCCCCGACGACTATCGTCCCGCCGAGGACGAGCCGTTCATGAACGATCGCCAGCTGGAATACTTCCGGCGCAAGCTTCTGGTCTGGAAGCAGGAACTTCTCGACCAGTCCGCAGAAACCATCGACAGCCTGCAGGACAGCGCCCGCAACGTCCCCGACATCGCCGACCGCGCCTCGGAAGAGACTGACCGTGCGCTGGAACTGCGCACCCGCGACCGGCAGCGCAAGCTGGTGGCCAAGATCGATTCCGCGCTCCGCCGGATCGACAATGGCGAATTCGGCTATTGTGAAGTGACGGGCGAACAGATCAGCCTCAAGCGGCTTGATGCGCGTCCCATCGCGACGATGACGCTGGAAGCGCAGGAAAAGCACGAACGCCGCGAAAAGGTTCACCGCGACGACTGATCGTGTTCGGCGACATCATGCGCAGTTGACGCCGGGCCCTGGGTCCGGCGTTGTCGTCTGAAGGGGGTGGGCATGAGTCTCATCGGACAGACAGTCACCATCATCGGGGCCGGGGTCGCAGGCCTTGCCGCCGCCCGCGCGCTTGCCCTGCGCGGGGCGAAGGTCACGGTCCTGGAACAGGCTGACGCGATCCGCGAGGGGGGGGCAGGCCTGCAGAGCTCGCCGCACGGCGCTTGCGTTCTACGCGCCCGCGGGCTTCACGTGGG
>JBGSVS010000292.1:0-14007 GCA_041752895.1 Tabrizicola sp. | reverse complement strand
GCGTCCGCCCGCTTCTGCGCGACGTTGTGCAGGCCCGCGCGGCCATCGTTGCGGCCGCACGGGCCGAACCCTATGACCGGGACGCGGCCGAGGCGGCGATGGAGGATTTCCGCCAATCCGTCGATGCGCTTCTGGCCGAAGTGCAGCGCGTCTTCCTCGACCAGTTGGACGCGCGCGCCGAAAAGTAGGGTGGGCGATACGCCCACCCTACGATAGGGGTCACTCGATCATCGGCAGCAGGGCATCCAGCGACTTCTTCGCGTCGCCGTAAAACATCCGGGTGTTCTCTTTGTAGAACAGCGGGTTCTCGATCCCCGAATACCCCGTGCCCTGCCCGCGCTTGGACACGAAGACCTGCTTGGCCTTCCAGCACTCCAGCACCGGCATCCCCGCGATGGGGCTGTTCGGGTCTTCTTGCGCGGCGGGGTTCACGATGTCGTTCGAGCCGATGACGATGGCGACGTCCGTTTCCGGGAAGTCCTCGTTGATCTCGTCCATCTCCAAGACGATGTCGTAAGGTACCTTCGCCTCGGCCAAGAGCACGTTCATGTGGCCGGGCAGACGCCCCGCAACGGGGTGGATCGCGAAACGCACGTTCTTTCCCTTGGCGCGCAGCTTCCGGGTCAGTTCCGACACCGACTGCTGCGCCTGCGCCACCGCCATCCCGTAGCCCGGGATGATGATGATGCTGTCGGCATCGTTCAGCGCCGCCGCGACACCTTCGGCGTCGATGGCGATCTGCTCGCCCGTCACCTCCATCGCCGGACCCGTGGTGCCGCCGAAGCCGCCCAGAATGACCGAGATAAACGACCGGTTCATCGCCTTGCACATGATGTAGCTCAGGATCGCACCCGAGGAGCCGACCAGCGCGCCGACCACGATCAGGAGGTCGTTGGACAGCGAAAAGCCGATCGCCGCCGCCGCCCAGCCCGAATAGCTGTTCAGCATCGAAACCACGACCGGCATGTCCGCCCCGCCGATCCCCATGATCAGGTGATAGCCGATAAAGAGGGCCGCCACCGTCATGCCGATCAGCGCCAGTGTGCTTCCCGATTGCAGGTAGACGACCAGCAGCACCAGCGAGATCAGCGCGGCGGTCGCATTCAACGCATGCCCGCCGGGCAGCTTGGTGGCCTTGCCGTCAACCTTGCCCGCCAACTTGCCGAAGGCCACGACCGACCCGGTAAAGGTCACCGCCCCGATGAAGATGCCAAGGAACGTCTCGATCCGCAGGATCGAGATTTCGACCCCGGTCTTGTGCGCGACAACCGCCGCAAACCCGTCCAAAGCCGCCCGCGCCGCTTCGTCCATCCCGGCAACCCGCACCATCTCGATATGCGTGTTGAAGCCGATGAACACCGCTGCCAGACCAACCAGCGAGTGCATCGCGGCCACCAGCTGCGGCATCTCGGTCATCTGGACGCGTTGCGCGACGATCCAGCCGATGGCCCCGCCGCCCGCAATCAGCGCGACCGACAGCCACCAGAGGCCCGCGCCGGGTCCGTAGATCGTCGCTGCAACCGCCAGCGCCATGCCGACGATGCCGTACCAGACCGCGCGCTTGGCGCTTTCCTGGCCGGAAAGCCCCCCCAGCGAGAGGATGAAGAGAACCGCCGCAACGACATAGGCAGCCGTGGTAAATCCGTAAGCCATGACGCGCGCTCCCTTACGACTTCTGGAACATGGCGAGCATGCGCCTGGTGACCATGAAGCCACCGAAAATGTTGATCCCGGCCATGAAGACCGACAGTGCCGCGAGGATGATCACCAGGAACGACCCCGACCCGATCTGCATCAGCGCGCCCAGGATGATGATCGACGAAATCGCGTTCGTCACCGCCATCAAGGGCGTGTGCAGGGAATGCGAGACGTTCCAGATCACCTGGAAGCCGACGAAAACCGCCAGCACGAAGACGATGAAGTGCGACATGAAGCTGGCGGGAGCGTACAGCCCCGCCAAGAGCATCAAGCCCCCGCCAATCGCCAGCAACGATACCTGCGACCGCGTCTGCGCCTTGAAGGCCGCGACTTCGTTCGCGCGGCGCTGTTCGGGCGTCAGCTCCTTGGCCTTTTCCTTCGGCTTCTGCACCGCGATAGCCGCGATCTTCGGCGGTGGCGGCGGGAACGTCACCGCTCCCATATGCGCCGCCGTAGCGCCCCGGATCACGTCATCCTCCATGTTATGCGCGATGATCCCGTCCTTCTTGGGCGTCAGATCGGTCAGCATGTGGCGGATGTTGGTGGAATAAAGGGTGGAGGCCTGGGCCGCCATCCGGCTGGGGAAGTCGGTATAGCCGACCACGGTCACGCCATTGTCGGTCACGATCTTCTGGTCCGGCACCGTCAGGTCGCAGTTGCCGCCCCGCTCGGATGCAAGGTCGACGATGACGCTGCCCGGCTTCATCATCTTGACCATATCCTCGGTCCACAGCTTCGGCGCGGGCCGACCGGGGATCAGGGCCGTCGTGATGACGATGTCCATCTCCGGCGCAAGCTCGCGGAACTTCTTCAGCTGGGCCTCGCGGAACTCCGGCGAAGACGGGGCTGCATAGCCCCCCGTCGCCGCGCCATCCTGCGCTTGTTCGGCAAAGTCGAGGAAGACGAAATTCGCCCCCATCGATTCAATCTGTTCGGCCACCTCGGGCCGCACGTCGAAGGCATGCACAATGGCCCCCAGCGACGTCGCCGTGCCGACCGCCGCCAGACCTGCCACGCCCGCGCCCACCACCAGCACCTTGGCCGGGGGCACCTTGCCCGCCGCCGTCACCTGCCCAGTGAAGAAGCGGCCAAAGTTGTTCCCCGCCTCCATCACCGCGCGGTAGCCCGCGATATTCGCCATCGACGACAGCGCGTCCATCTTCTGCGCACGGCTGATCCGCGGCACCATGTCCATCGCGACGATGGTCAGGTTCTTCTTCGCCGCCGCCTCCAGCAGCTCGGCATTCTGCGCCGGCCAGAAGAATGAGATCAGCGTCTGACCATCGGACAGCGACGCCAGTTCCTTGGCCTCCGGCCCCCGCACCTTGACGATTACATCGGCCGCCGCGATGACTGCCTTGGCCGTCGGCAACACCTCGACCCCCGCCGCCGCATAGGCGGCATCCGAGAACCCCGCCTTCGCGCCCGCCCCCGCCTGGATCACCGAGGAATGGCCAAGCTTCGCCATTTGCGTGGCCGAATCCGGCGTCATCGCCACCCGGTTCTCGCCCGGAAAGACCTCTGTCACAGCGCCTATCTTCACCCGCGTCCCCCGTTGTTCAGGCCTTGGTCACAAACTGACCCAAGGCACATAGCATCGCGCAACATTATTTCAAAGCCCGCATTCCGCTTTGGTCCATCGGTCACTTCCGACCAAACCAGCGCCGGGTGCGGCTTGCCCATAGGTCAAACTCCGCGCCGAAGGCAAGCGTCAGCCGCGCTTCTTCGTCCTGGATGTAACGGGTCTGGATCAGCCAGACGAAGCTGGCCACCAGCGGCATGGCAAGAAGGGCATCCCACCACAGGACCGCGCCCGACAGGATCAGCGCATCCCCCAGATAGATCGGGTTGCGCGACAGCGCGAAGACGCCCGTCGAAACCAGGGCCGAAGGGTTGCGGCGCGGGATGACCGTCGTGCGGTGCCGGGCCATTTGCAGGATCGCCAGCGCCATCAGCCCAAGTCCCAGCACAACCAACCCCGCACCGGCGACCGGCCCGAAATCGCCGAACAGCGCGGGCGAGATCAGCGACACGACCCAAGCCACCGCCAGATGCAGCGCCAGCCAGGTCGGCGGAATGTCGATGTCGCGCAAAGTCATGGGCTGGTCTCCCCTCTACCGTCTTGACGAAAAGCCCAACCGGGCGCAAGCCCGACACGACGCGCCGAACGCAGCCTCGGCCCACTTCCCGCTGGAAATTCGCGCCCCGCCACCGCATAACCGGGGAAACCCGGAAGGACCCAAGAATGCCCATCGACTTTGCCGCGACCAAGGCCCGCTTCCACCTGCCTGAAGGCGTGATCTATCTCGACGGCAATTCGCTGGGGCCGATGGTGAAATCCGCCCCCGCCCGCATGGAACGGGCAATGACCGGCGAATGGGCCGAGCTTCTGATCCGCGGCTGGAACAAGGCGGGCTGGATGGCGCAACCTGCCGTCCTTGGCGACCGGATCGGCAAGCTGATAGGTGCGGCCCCCGGCACGGTCGTCCTGGGCGACACGCTGTCAATCAAGGTCTACCAAGCCCTCGCCTCGGCGCTGGAGATGAACCCCAAACGCCGGGTCATCCTGTCCGACACCGGAAATTTCCCCAGTGACCTCTACATGGCAGAAGGCCTCTGCCGCACCTTGGGCGGCCAGTATCGCCTGAAGACCGTGGCCCCCGAAGAGGTCATGGCCGCCATCGACGACAGCGTCGCCGTGACCATGATCACCGAGGTCGACTACCGCACCGGCCGGCGTCACGACATGGCCGACATCACGCGCCGAGCGCATGAGATGGGGGCGCTGACCGTCTGGGACCTCGCCCATAGCGCGGGCGCGATCCCGGTGGACCTGACCGCCGCAAACGTCGATTTCGCCGTCGGCTGCACCTACAAATACCTGAACTCCGGCCCCGGAGGCCCGGCCTTCATCTATGTCGCGCCCAAACACGCTGACACCGCCCGCCCCGCTCTTTCCGGCTGGCTCGGCCACGAAGCCCCCTTCGCCTTCGACCTGTCCTACCGCCCCGGCGCTGGCATCGAACGGATGCGCGTCGGCACGCCCGCCGTCCTGCAGATGGCAGCACTTGAGGCCGCGATGGACGTCTGGGACGGCGTCGATCTGCGCGAGGTTCACGCCCAGTCGCTGCGCCTCCAAGACCAGTTCATCAAGGGGATCGAATCCCGCGCCCCGATGCTGCAACTTGCCACCCCCCGCTCGCACCAGATGCGCGGCAGCCAGGTCTCGTTCCGCCACCCCGAAGGCTACGCGATCATGCAGGCGCTGATCGCCGAGGGCGTGATCGGCGACTTCCGCGCCCCCGACATCCTGCGCTTCGGGTTCACGCCGCTTTATGTCGATGAAGATGACGTCGCCCAGGCTGTCACTATTCTTGCCAAGATCATGGACTATGGTTCCTGGGACAAAGCCGAATTCAAGCAACGCGCCCGGGTGACCTGACATGCGCCGCACTGCCGCTGCCGTTATCCTTGCGCTGACCAGCCCTGCGCTGGCCGAGCCGGTCTCTTTGAAGCGCGGCATCAATCTCGGGCTCTGGAACGACTGGCTGTCGCTGGGCGAGATGCTGGCAACCCCCGCCACGCTTGATCCCTTCCCCGACTGGCAGCGCGACGTGACCCCCGCAATGCTGGCCGCACTGGCCGAGCAGGGCTTCGATTTCATCCGCATGCCGACGGACCCGGGCCCGCTTCTGGCCTACGGACCTGGGGCCAATCAGGACAAGCTCATCGCCGGGATCCGCACCGCAACCGAAAGCGCGCTGGCTGCGGGTCTGAAGGTCGTCGTCGACCTCCACCCCCTGCCGCGCGGCGATGAGGTCGGCGGGATGGAGGACATCCTGGAAGGCCTCTGGCCCGACTATGTCGCCCTCGTCGGCCACCTTGCCGCCGACCTTGCCACCCTGCCCGCCGACAAGGTCGCGCTTGAGCTTCTGAACGAACCCACCTTCGACTGCGAAGCGGTCTATGCCGGGGCCGAACCGCGCTGGCCCAAGATGCAGGCCGAACTCCTCGCCTCCGTCCGCGCCACAGCCCCCGACCTGACCGTGGTCCTGACCGGCGCCTGTTGGGGCCAGGCCAATGCGCTGGCCGCGCTGAACCCCGCCGACTACGCCGACGACAACGTGCTCTGGACATTCCACAGCTATGAGCCCTTCCTCTTCAGCCACCAGGGCGCAAGCTGGTCCGGCGCGCCCGAGAAATACGTCTGGAACCTGCCCTACCCGCCCTCTGCCGTGACCGACGACCAGGCTGCCGAGATCGCGGCCACCGCCAAAGACGCCATGGCCGCTGCCGAAGGCACCTCCGACGACGCCCTCCTCGACAAAGCAATCGCCGACTACCGCGCCTATCCCGACAGCATCGTCACCGCCGAGATTGACCGCGCCATCGCCTGGGCCGACGAACACGGGATTCCCCGCGACCGGCTGTTCCTGGGTGAGTTCGGCGCGCTGCACACCAGCGACGACCGGTCCTACCCGCGCGAATGGTATCTGGCCTTCATCGCCGACAAGCGCGCCGCGGCCGAGGCTGCGGGCATGTCCTGGGCCGTCCTCGGCTATGTCGGCGGCATGGGCGTCGCGGATGAGGACGCCTCCGACCGCCGTCTTGACCCCGAAACCTGTGCCGCGCTCGGTCTGGAACCATGCCGCTGACCGGTCGGAAACCTGCAAGCATTGCAGGCTGGATCGGCAACTCGGCGCTGGCGGTGTCGCTGCTTCTGGCCTGCATGGTCAATGCCGAAACCGCCGCCGACCGGTTTCGGCCCAAGCGCGGGCTGAACCTCGAAATCTGGAACGAATGGTTGACCGCCGAAGAAATGGCCACCCGCCCCGGCTTTCTGGACATCTACCCCGATTGGCGCCGGATCGTTGCGCCTGAAAAGACCGCGCAGCTTCGGGACCTTGGCTTCGACTTTGTCCGCGTGCCCTTCGATCCGGCCCCGCTTCTGCGGCTGGGGCCAGGGCCCGCACAGGACGCTCTGATCGACCAAATCGCCCAGACCGCCAAGCAAGTGCATGCCGCCGGGCTAAAGGCGATCATCGATCTGCATTCGATCCCGCGACCCGATGAGCCCTGGGGAACCGACGATATCGTTGGCAATCCAGCCCTTTTCGCCGACCACGTCGCGCTGGCCGGAAAGGTCGCAGCCCGGCTGAACGGCCTGGACCCTGACACGACCGCGCTTGAGCTCTTGAACGAACCTACCCACGACTGTGACGCGATCTTTCAGAAAAGCGGCCCGATGCTCTGGCCCGATCAGCTGCGCCGACTGCACGCCGCCGCGCGCGCAGGCGCGCCAGACCTGCCACTGGTGCTCTCCGGGGCCTGCTGGGGCGGAATGGACGGTCTCGACCAGATCGATCCCTCCCTTCTGGGCGACGACAACCTGATATTCAGCTTCCACAGCTATGAGCCTTTCCTGTTCACCCATCAGTCCGCCAGCTGGACCACCGGCCCGGTCTCCTTCTTCGCCGATGTTCCTTATCCGCCCGAACGGATCGATGATGCGCTGGCCGAAAGCCTTGTGGCCGCAGCGAAGACCCGCGCCGAAAAGGCCGGGGCCGGACTTGACCCGGTCGAGTTCGATATGACGATGGCCGACTACCGCGCCGCTGGGTCCGCGATCGTCACCAAGGAGCCCCTGCGTGCTGCCGCCTGGGCGGATCGTCACGGCATTTCGCGCAGCAGGGTTCTGATGGGCGAATTCGGCACGATGCGCGAGGACATGACCGGTCGACGCTTCTCGGGCCTCGGCCGCACAGCATTCCTGTCCGACAAGCGCCTGGCAGCAGAAACGCTTGGAATTGGCTGGGCGGTCTGGGTCTGGACTGGCACATTTGGCATTGTCGAAGACGACGCCACACGCAATATTCCGGCCGAGACCTGCACTGCCCTAGGTCTCTCGGGATGCTGAGATGATCGCCAGACCGCAGCCGCATCGCCCCGGCCGAATTCCTCAGCCGGACAGGCCCGCCCTGCCGCCCCTCTGCCGCCCCGCCGGCTGGGTCGCCCAATGGCGGCGCATGGGCAATCTGTCGATCCTGAACCGGAAGGCCGATCTCCGACCCTGAAATTCCCTTTCACATCGGAGAGACCCATGACCACCTGCCCCTTCAACCCTGCCGAGGATGGCGCGCAAATGGCCTTCGACGGCCGGATGTCCTATGGCGACTACCTGCAGATCGACCGCATCCTTGAGGCCCAGCATCCCCTGTCGGATGCCCACGACGAGATGCTGTTCATCATCCAGCACCAGACGTCCGAGCTTTGGATGCGCCTCGCACTCCACGAACTTGACGCCGCGCGCCGGATGATCGCCGCCGACCGCGTGCAGGAAGCCTTCAAGATGCTGGCCCGCATCGCCCGTATCTTCGAACAGCTGAACAATGCCTGGGACGTGTTGCGCACGATGACGCCCTCGGACTATACCGCCTTCCGCGAAAGCCTGGGTCAGTCCTCGGGATTTCAGTCCTGGCAATACCGGCTGATCGAATACGCCGTCGGCAACCGCAACCTTGCGATGCTGAAACCCCACGCCCACCGCCCCGACCTGACCGCGCGGCTCGAAGCTGAACTGGCCCGCCCCCCGCTTTATGACGAGGCGCTGCGCTTTCTTGCCCGCGCCGGGCATCCCGTTCCGTCCGAAGTTCTGACCCGTGACCTGCGCCAGCCGTTGACCCATCACGCTGGGGTCGAGGCGGTCTGGGCCACCGTCTACCGCGACCCCGCCGCGCATTGGCAGGCCTACGAGCTGGCCGAAAAGCTGGTGGACTTCGAGGATTACTTCCGCCGCTGGCGTTTCAACCACCTGACCACCGTCGCCCGCGTCATCGGCATCAAGCGCGGCACCGGGGGAACCTCGGGAGTGGCCTACCTGCGTCGCATGCTCGACGTCGAACTTTTCCCCGAGCTTTGGTCGCTGCGCACCGCACTTTAGGGTGAAACCTGCGGCTCGGCTGCAACTATGCGGAAAAATCAGCCTTTTTCACGTCCCCGTGATCGCCTCGGCACGCCCGCACGGTTTGACCTGTGGATAACGCTCGTCTAGCGTGCAGCCAATCAAGCCTGCGGCGTCTTGCTGGCGGGTCACATCTCAATGGATCGCTACATGCTTCTGACATCGCGTCGATTTCTGCACCGAGCCACGTTGACCCCGGCTCTGCTTGCCCTCGCCGTTCTTGCGGCTTGTGTCGATCCTGCGGCTGGACCGACTGCCTCGACCCAGCCCTTGCCCAAAGCGGACGAAAACGTCTACGTCGCCACGATGGATGCCGGGATCACGATCCCTGCCCTCCCGGTCGAAAAGATCCCCGAAAGCCACCGTCGCCAGGTCGTCGCCTATGAAACCGACCAGCCCCCCGGAACGATCATCATCAACCCGAAGACCAAGCTCCTGTACTACGTCGTCGGCAAGAACAAGGCGATCCGCTATGGCATCGCTGTCGGCAAGGCCGGGTTCGAATGGTCGGGTGAGGCCATCGTGTCCGAGAAGAAGCCTTGGCCGACCTGGATCCCGCCAAAAGAGATGATCGCCCGCCGTCCGGAACTGGCGCGTTACGACGAAGTCGGTCAGCCCGGCGGCCCGACGAACCCGCTTGGCGCGCGCGCGATCTACCTGACTTCGGGTGGGCGTGACTACGGCTACCGCATCCACGGCACGCCGGAATGGCAGTCGATCGGGCGCAACGCCTCGTCCGGCTGCATCCGGATGATCAACCAGGACGTCCTGGACCTTTACGGCCGGATCAACGGTGGCGAGAAGGTCATCGTCCTGACCGCCTCGGGTGAGATGCCGAAGGGCCTTTACATCCCGCCGCCGCAGGCTCCGGCCAAGGTCGCATCGAAGCCCAAGGCGGCGGCAGCCCCTGCCGCTTCCGTGCTTCCCGCCGGGGCCGTTCCGGCACTGAAAGTGCTGCCGACACCCAGCATCGCCACCGGCACGGCCACCCCCGCTGTTGCCCCAGCAGCGACTGGCGGCGGCCTTGCCTGCAAGACCGCGCTGGTCAACGGTGTCTGCCCGCCTGCGCCGTAAGCAGACTGGTCACCACTTGTGAAAAGGGGCGCCCACAGGCGCCCCTTTGTTCATTTCAGCCAGCGGTCATAGTCGCTGACCAGAAGATGCCAGGGCGCCTCGTCTTCCTCGATCTCGGCAAAGCGGCCGATGGGCTCGCGGAAAATGTTGTCGGTCAGATCGTCGTTCACCGTCGAGACCTCGCCGATCAGCACGTCGCCCCCCTCGCCCCAGAAGGCATGCCAGTCGCCCGGCATCAGCGTGACGCTTTCACCCGGGGCGAATGTCAGCTTCTCGCCCGGGCCGTAGGCGCGTTCAATCCCGTCGCAGCGCACCACGCCGCCCTTGTCCCAGGCGAAGTTGCCGGTGTCGTCCGACCCGTAGAGCTCCACCACCAGCGTGGCCCCGCCCCGGTTGATGATGTCCTCGGCCTTGATGACATGGGTGTGCATCGGGCTCAGCTGATCCTGCCGTGAAATCAACAGCTTCTCTGCATAGCACATGCCGCCCCCGCGCTGCAGGTCGGCCAGCCGCCCGTTACGCAAGGTGAAGAGGAACAGCCCCATCTCGTCGAACCGGCCCTGGCCGTAGTCGGTGATGTCCCAGCCGCAGCGGGCGTCGATGATTGCGCTTACATCCGTTCGGGCCTTGAATGCGTCCGGGGACCAGTTGGCAAAGGGTGGCAGCACGAAGCCATGGCTCCGGATCAGCTCGTCCGCCACCCGCATGATGTCGTTGATCCGTGACCGCTTCATCGCGTTTCCCTCCCGATTTTCGGGGTACTATAACGATTACGGAAGCGGCCTCAACGCTCTACCGCTTGCCGAAGATCGACCCCAGGATCCCGCGCACCAGCGCCTGTCCGGACTTTGTCCCAAGCTGCCGCGCAAAGCTTTTCGCGAAGGCTGTCCCGATGGAATCCGACCGGCCCGAGGTGCTGGTCTTCTTCGCCTTCGGCTCGCCATAGCCGTCGGCGTCATAGCGCCGCGCCCTCTCGAACTCGCGCTTTTCCTCAACCTGCCGCGCCTCAAGCTCTGTCGCTTCCTGCGCTGCCGCCTCCGACCGCGCCCGCAGCTTTTCATAGGCGCTGTCACGGTCAAGCAGTTGCTCGTATTTGCCGTTCACCGGAGATGCGGCCATCACCGCCGCCCGCGCGGCTGCGTCCAGCGGACCCAACAGGCTTGATGGCGGGCGGACCAGTGTGCGTTCCGCAATCCCCGGAATGCCCTTCGCCTCCAGAAGCGAGGTCACCGCCTCGCCCGTGCCCACGTCGCGGATCGCCTCATCAATCGCGAACCGCGGGTTCGGCCGGTAAGTCTCGGCCGCCTTGGCCAGATCCTTTTGGTCCTTCGCCGTGAAGGCGCGCAGCGCGTGCTGCACCCGGTTGCCCAGCTGCCCCAGGATCGTGTCGGGCAAGTCGGCCGGGTTTTGGGTAATGAAGTAGACCCCGACGCCTTTCGACCGGATCAGCCGCGCGACCTGTTCCACCTTGGAAATCAAAGCCTTCGGGGCGTCGGTGAACAGCAAATGCGCCTCGTCGAAGAAGAACACCAGCTTCGGCTTGTCCGGATCGCCCACCTCAGGCAGCAGCTCGAACAGTTCCGACAGCAGCCACAACAGGAACGTCGCATAAAGCCGGGGCGAGTTCATCAGCCTGTCCGCCGCCAGGATGCTGATCCGCCCCGCTCCGCTTGCATCGACCGTCATCAGATCGGCCAGGTCCAGCGCCGGTTCGCCAAACAGCGCAGCCCCGCCCTCGTTCTCCAAGACCAGCAAACGCCGCTGGATCGCGCCCACGGATTCCTTCGATACCAGACCGTAACGGCCCGAGATTTCCTCGGCATTCTCGGCCACAAAGGTCAAAAGCGCCTGCAGGTCCTTCAGGTCCAGAAGCGGCAGTTCCTCCTCGTCCGACAGGCGGAAGGCCACGTTCAGCACGCCTTCCTGCGGCTCGGACAGCTCCAACAGCCGCGACAACAGCAGCGGCCCCATCTCGTCCACCGTCGCCCGGACCGGATGGCCCTTCTCGCCGAACAGGTCCCAGAAAATCACCGGAAAGGCGCGGTACTGCAGGTCCAGCCCGATCTGCGCCGACCGCTTGGTGAAGGCCTCGTGCAGCTTGTGGGCGGGCGACCCCGAGGCCGCGAGCCCCGCCAGATCGCCTTTCACATCCGCCATGAAGACCGGCACGCCCGCTGCCGAAAAGCCCTCGGCCAGGATCTGCAGGGTCACGGTCTTGCCCGTCCCCGTCGCCCCGGCAATCAGCCCGTGCCGGTTGCCGTATTTCAGAAGCAGGCTCTGCGGCAGGCCATAGCCCTCGCCACCACCACCTACGAAAATGCTGTCCGTTCCTGCTGCCTGATCCGCCACGTCTCGCCTCACAACCTCAAGTTGAACAGGGCCACCATGCCCGGCCCGCATACCCTCCGGCCCATACATACATTGTTAACTTCATTCTGCCAGACTGAACTCGTCGGTCCTGCCGCTTCATGTGGGGCCGATGGTGACTTCCTCCCTGTTGACTGGCCGCGCCCTTGAAAAGGCGCGGTTTTTTTCTGCCATCAAATCTGTAACGTTCCTTAAAAGAACCCGTTGACGACCCGCGGTTTCCGCCGTAGCGTCCCATCCCATGAAGTCGGCCAGTCCGACAGGGAGCAAAAACAATACACGAAAAGGGCCGGTCCTTCCGGCCCTTTTCCATTTCCGGAACCGGACACGGGCAGAAGCCTGCCGGGGCGTGCTTTTCGGACCTGACTTGGCCCGGACCCCATGCTAGAGACCCGGGAAACAATCGACCGACCAAAGGAAATGTCGAACATGGCAAAGACCACGAGCATCGCGCTTGCCCTTCTGCTTGCCCTGATGGGGGCCCCGCTTGCCGCGCAGGAAACCGCGGCCCCGGCCGAAGGCGAGGGTGCCGCCCCCACCGAAGCCGCCCCGGCACCCGCCGACAGCCTCGCCCTCGGGCAAGAGGTCGGCGCGGCCGACGGTCCGGGCAGCAACTACACCGCCGCCACGTTCGAAGCCTGGGAACAGCGCTGCGTGAAAACCGAAAGCGGCGTCGACCCCTGCCAGCTTTACCTCCTGCTCAAGGACAAGGAAGGCAACTCGGTCGCCGAGTTCACGATCTTCAACCTGCCCAAGGGCTCCGAGGGCCCGGCCGTTGCTGGGGCGACCTTCATCGCACCGCTTGAGACGCTCCTAACCACCGGGATGCTGATGCAGATCGATGCGTCCAAGCCCAAGGCCTATCCGTTCAGCTTCTGCACCCAGATCGGCTGTATCGCCCGCATCGGCTTTACCGCCGAGGAAATCGCGGCGATGAAGTCCGGCGCGAATGCCGTGATCACCATCGTCCCCTTCGTGGCACCTGACGAGAAGGTCGAATTGACGCTGTCGCTCAAGGGCTTCACCGCCGGACTTGATGCCGTGACGGCAGCGAACGACGCAGCCGATGCGGCCAACGCAGCAGCCCCCGCCGCGACTGAAAAAAGCGAGTAACTGGTCCTCACCAGACCAATGGGGCCGGCCTTCGGGTCGGCCCTTCTGCTTCAGACCCCCCGGAAGGCCAGAACCGCGTTCAGCCCGCCAAAGGCGAAGGCATTCGACAGAACCGCCCCGACCCTGGCCATCCGCGCCGCATTCGGCACCACGTCCAGCCAGCAGTCGGGATCGGGTTCCAAATAACCCACGGTTGGCGGCAGAACACCCTCCCGCAGCGCCAGGATGCAGGCCAAAGCCTCCAGCGCCCCGGTCGCGCCAATCGCGTGGCCATGCATCGACTTGGTCGAGGATACGGGCGGCGGCGTCTCTCCGAACACGGTCCGGATCGCCAGCGTCTCCGCCCGGTCATTCGCCAGCGTGCCCGTGCCATGCGCGTTGATGTAGCCCACCTCGTCAGCCCGCAGGCCCGCACGCTTTAGCGCCGCCTGCATCGACCGGAACGCCCCATCGCCATCTTCGGCGGGGGCAGTGATGTGATAGGCATCGCCCGACATGCCGTAGCCCAGCACCTCGGCGTAAATCTTGGCCCCACGCGCCTTTGCGTGTTCGTATTCCTCCAGCACGACCACGCCCGCCCCTTCGCCCATCACGAACCCGTCGCGGTCGGCGTCATAGGGACGGCTGGCCTTGGTCGGATCGTCGGCGCGCTTGGTGGAAAGCGCCTTGCACGCGTTGAACCCGGCAATCCCGATCTCGCTGATCGGCGACTCTGCGCCCCCCGCGATCATCACCTCCGCATCACCCCACTGGATCAACCGCGCAGCATCGCCGATGGCATGGGCACCCGTTGA
>JBGSVS010000291.1:0-4373 GCA_041752895.1 Tabrizicola sp. | reverse complement strand
GCGACCTGTCTGGTGCTGACCTGGGCCAACCCGCATGTTTACCTGGATACGGTGGTGCTGATCGGGTCGATCTCGGCCCAGTATGCCCCGTATCAGGGGGTGTTCGGGGTGGCGGCGGCCTGTGCTTCCCTCAGCTTCTTCACGGCGCTGGGGTTCGGGGCGCGGCTGCTGGCCCCGGTCTTCGCAACGCCCTCGGCCTGGGTCTGGCTGGAGGTCGTCGTGGGGGTGACGATGTGGGCGATTGCGGCGGGGTTGGCCTTGGGCGGGTGAAGTGTCCACGGTGGACAAAACCCGGAAATCCTTTGATTGCAGTATCTTGGTCGCGGACGTTAGGGATTTGGAAAGGTTTGGGTTTTCGGGCCTAGCTGACCTGCAGCGTCGTCCAGGCGGGACGGCGGGAGCCGTAAAACTGCAAAAGCCGCTCGCGGGTCTTGCCGCTGTCGAGGCCAAGAAAGCGCATCGCGTTCTGCCACAGCACTCGGTCCAGTTGCGCGTCGGTCAGATGGCAGCGGTCTTTCAGGAAGGCTGCGACCCTGGTGCCGTAGGTCTTAAAGTCATCCTCCTTTTCCAGCATGATCCAGTCACTGCCGAAGATGATGTGCCGGACGTCGCGGTCGCAGTCCCTGATCCAGTCCTGAAGCTCATGCGCGACATGATCCGCCTTTCGGCGACTTTCGAAGATGTCCGACAGATAGCTGATGTCCATGTAAAGGTGCGAGTCCGGTTGGGCCCTGACATAGCGGCCAATGGTCCATTCCCAGCTGCGGCCCCTGTCTGCCGGGTTCGTAGCGGCCCAGCAGAAGCCGCCACCATGGGCGAGGCAGATGCGCAGGTTCGGACGGGACCTTATCGCTTCGATCCAGAACCTCGGTTCAGCGCGCCGGCCGTAGCCCGGTCCTGCCGCGACAGAGTTGTTGGCATGGGCCAGCATCGGTGCATCGTGCCTGAGGCAGAAGTCGAAGGCACGCAGCATTGCGGCGTCGAGTTCGCGGCCAAGCGCGTGAGCCGTTAGCCCAAGCGCGGCAAGCGCATCGGGTGGATAATCCTGCCCGCTGCCTGCGTTGCCGGTCGCCCGGAAGCCCATGGGCGGGTAGAACTTGAGGCCGAGGAAACCGTGTTCGGTCAGGGCCTTTTCGGCAAGGTCGAGAGGGTTGAACTCATCGGTCTTGGGAAAGCGGTCGTGCTTGCCGCGCGTCCAGAACACCGAACGCAGCGGGTCAAAGGGGACCATGCCGTGGATCGGAACCGGCGAGCGGTTGGAAAGCGCGCCGTAGACGGCGATCTGGTCGTAGAAGGACGAGCCGGGAAGCGTCGTCTCGCCCAGCCAATGGGCATAGTCGACCATCAGCGGCACCAGCATGACCGGGTCGCGTTCCCAGCCGCGGTTGGCGAGGACAAGCTCTTGCGCGAGGCTTTGGCGCGAGCGGAAGAAGAGCCAGATCCAGCGGATGATCCCGCCGAAGGTGCCCGGGGAGTCGACGATGGCCTCGGCCTCTTGGCGCGTGGTGAGCGGTTGCGGGCTTTTGCGGCTGCGGGAAGTCACTTTGGCCTCTTGCCGGAGGGCGTCGCGCAGGCCGTCCTCGCGCAAGGTGCGTGCGCCGCTGGCTGCGGGTGGGGAGTCTTCCAGGAACTGCGTGAGGTTTCGGACCGTCTTGCCCCGCACGCGGGCCGCCTCAGTTGCCGCAGGGGTGGTGTGGTTGCGGGTGAGAAGATCAAGCTCCTCTTGCGCGGTCGGAGTGCCGTCGAGAAGCCATCCGACCAGAAGCTGGACCAGTTCCTCGATCAGGGTTGGATCCTCGATTGTCAGGCTGCGGAGGCGGGCCGGATCGAGATCACATTTTTCGCCATCGTAGCCGGGCAGGGCGAGCCGGGTGAGGAAGGTGGTGATGGGCAGGTCTTTGCCGTTGAAGAGGTGGCAATGGGCATCGATGACCGGACCCTTTGCGGCCAAGACCGGATAGTTTGGTCGACGGGGGGCGCAGCCGGAAAGTGCTGCAGCGGCCAGCGCACTGCCACCGTATTTCAAGGTATCGCGGCGGGAAAACTGGGGCATCGCGGCCTCAGGTCGGTGCGCGGTCTGGTGGAGGATACTGAAAAAGGTGCCGCAAGGACAGTTGGCGTGCACGGGTCCGGCTGGAGGCATTAGCTGGGGGCACGAATTTTCTGCGAAAATTCGGGGCGGGTGGCTTGTGCTGCGCTGGCCTTGCAGGGATGGTCCGCGCCATGCGTGATCCAACTGATCTTGGCCGCCCCGTCGAAGGCGCTTTGTGGATGCTGGCGACCACGCTGGCCTTTGTTGGCGTCAACGGGATTGTCCGGCATCTGGGTACCGAGCTGCCTGCGGCGCAGTCGGCCTTCATCCGCTTTGCCTTTGGCCTTGTGCTGCTGGCCCCGGCGCTGTGGGCGATGCGCGGCACGCGGTTGCCCGAAGGCATCTGGCCCCTGTTCCTGTGGCGGGGGGGCCTGCATGTCGCGGCGGTGATCCTGTGGTTCTGGGCCATGGCGCGGGTGCCGGTGGCCGAGATGGCGGCGATCGGGTTCCTGAATCCGGTGGTGGTGCTGGTGATCGCGGGGCTGCTTCTGGGCGAAGGTTTGGGGCGGGGACGGGTGGTGTCGGTCCTTGTGGCGCTGGTTGGGGCTCTGGTGGTGCTGCGGCCGGGCCTCCGTGAGGTGTCGGCGGGGCATCTGTCGCAGCTGGCGGCGACCTTGTGCTTTGCGGTGAGCTACATCTTTGCCAAGCGGCTAAGCGGGATGGCCCCGGCCTCGTTCGTGGTGGGGGTGTTGTCGGTGACGGTGGCGGTGGGGTTGGCGCCCATCGCCTGGTGGGTCTGGGAGCCGGTGACGAGGGGGCAGCTTCTGTGGCTGGCGGGTGTCGCGGTGCTGGCGACGTTGGGGCATTATACGATGACGCGGGCGTTTCGCGCAGCCCCCCTGGCGGTGACGCAGCCGGTGACATTCCTGCAGATCCTGTGGGCGACGCTGCTGGGGGCGCTGGTCTTTGGCGAGGCGGTGGACGGGTTCGTGATCCTGGGGGGCGCGATGATCGTCGGGGCCGTGAGCCTGAACACCTGGGCCGAGGCGCGGCGGGGCCGCATTCCGCCACAGCCTGAGCCGTGACGTGGTGCGGGCGGTGGGCGTCGATGCCTCCGGCGGGAGTATTTCGGAAAGGGCAAATGTGAAGTCTTGGGTCGGTGGGCGGTGGGCTGGGTGTTGCGCCGGGCGGCGGTCCGGCGCGCGGTCTGATCAGCGGGTGTGAACGAAGCTTCCTTACGGTCGCGGGTCAAGGCGATCTCCGGAGGTTTCTGATGCCCGACGATACGACGATCCTGTCGCTGCCCCTGATCCTTCCGGCGCAGGCGCAGAAACATGTCACCCACAACGAGGCGCTGGTAAAGCTGGACCTCGTGGTGCAGCTGGCGGTGATCAACCGGACGCTGACCACGGCCCCGGCTTTGCCATCGATTGGCGACCGGCATATCGTGGCGGCGGGGGCGACCGGCCCTTGGGTGGGGCAGTCCGGGCGGATTGCGCTCTTTACCGAGGCGGGGTGGCAGTTCACGGTGCCGCTGCCGGGCTGGCAGGCCTATGTGATGGCGGAAAGCCAGATGGCGTTCTTCAACGGTCTGGCCTGGATCGCGCTGTCGGACGGGCCGTTCACGGTGGGCCAGCTGGGCGTGTCGGCTGTGGCGGATGCGACGAACCGGCTGACGGTGTCTGCGCCCGCGACGCTGCTCAACCACGCGGGGTCGGGGCATCAGCTGAAGCTGAACAAGGCGGTGGCGGGCGATACGGCGAGCCTGTTGTTCCAGACCGGGTTTTCGGGCCGGGCCGAGATGGGCACGGCGGGGTCGGATGATTTCAGCGTCAAGGTGAGCCCGGACGGATCGGCCTTCTTTACCGCTATGGAGATCGATGCTGATACCGGTGAGGTCCTGTTGCCGCAGCCGGTGCATCTGGGTGGGCAGGCGGCGGACCCGGGCGCTCCGGTCGATGGGACGCTGTGGCTGAACACCACGACGGGCGAAGTGAAGGTGCGCAGCGCCGGGGTGACGCAGGTCGTCGGCGGTGGCGGTGGCGGCGGTGTCAGCGACGGCGACAAGGGCGACATCACGGTTTCCGGGTCGGGCACGGCCTGGACAATTGACGCAGGCGCGGTGGGGCTGAGCAAGCTAGCCGACATCGCGACCGACAGTTTCCTGGGGCGCGATACGGCGGGGACGGGGGCTCCGGAAGTGCTGACGCCGGCGCAGGCGCGCGGCATCTTGAACGTGGCGGATGGGGCGACGGCGAATGCCTCGGACGCTAGTTTGCGCGATCGGGCGACGCATACCGGGACGCAAGCAGCGGCGACGATCACCGGGCTTGCGGCGGTG
>JBGSVS010000290.1:0-2472 GCA_041752895.1 Tabrizicola sp. | reverse complement strand
AGGCGTCGAAGAGGGGCGCCGCCAGCGAATGGACGTCCTTTTCGAAGGTCGAGACGGTTTCGGCATGCCCCTTGTCCCGGGCAGCGGCAACGCGGTGACGCAAGGCATCGGGGTCGGGCGCGGCGGCGATCCGGACCTTTGCATCGGGCAGATGGGCCAAGACAGCGGCACCCGAAGCAGTGGCGTGAAACGGCAGGATGTCAGCATCCTCCATCATCACCTTGACGCCGGGGCGGCTGGCATAGGCGAAGGCGAGGGTCTGCAAGCGGCCCGCCACCAGATGCGACAGATGCGCGGTCTCTCCGGTGGCCTCGGCCAGGCGACGCAGGATCGGCATGGCAGCCTCGCGCCGGGGGACGGTCGCCTCACGCAAGCTGGCCAGTCGCAGGACGGCGGGGCCAAGCCGGTATTCGCGCGCCGGTCCGGTCTGTTCCAGAAGGCCGCGCGATTCCAGCTCAGTCAGCAGACGGTGGCAGGTCGCCTTGTTCAGTCCCGAGGCGCGGGCGAGGTCCGACAGGCCATGCTGCGGCCGGGCCCCGGTGAAGAGGTCCATAAGATCAAGCGCTTTTCCGACCGTTCCCATGCTGGCGCAGCTTTCCGGGGGGCATTTCTCGTCCAGTAGACAGACGGGCGCTCAACCTGTCAATCCATTTATGAACCGTTGGTTCATTATTTGAACCATCCACCATAGACGCTTTGACGGGGACCGTGGTGCGGGCCTGCACCGATATCGGCAAGACCCGGCACAGGCCGATCAATAGCGAGCTGATCCCGTTCGCACTGGAAGCGTCATGGAGTTCACAAATGGCTTTAAGTCAGGACGGCAAGCCGTTGCTTTGCAAATATTTCCGGCAAGACAGCGATTCTAGCGCTCGTCTTGGCGCCCGGGATTGCCCAATCCAAACTGGCGCTTGTAACGAATCGGGAAGGGGTTTTACCTCTTGGTAAAAATTCTTTCCAAACAACAGCAACGGGGATCGGCAATCATGACCACTGGAACCTTCACAGTCTCGCGGCGCGGGCTTCTTCTGGGCGGGGCGGCAGCCACGGTGGCCGCAAATCTGCCGGGCGCGGCCTTGGCGCAAGAGCCGATCAAGATGGCGGGCATCTACACGGTGCCGGTGGAACAGCAGTGGGTCAGCCGCATCCACATCGCCGCCGAGGCTCTGAAAGCCGCCGGAACGGTGGATTACACCTACACCGAGAACGTGGCGAACACCGACTATCCCCGCGTCATGCGCGAATACTGCGAGGCGGGCGTCAAGCTGATCGTGGGCGAGATTTTCGGGGCCGAAGCCGAAGCGCGCGAGGTCTGCACGGAATACCCGGATGTGGCGTTCCTCATGGGGTCCAGCTTCATGCCGGACGCGGCGGCGAACCCGAACCTTGCGGTCTTCGACAACTACATCCAGGACGCGGCCTACCTGTCGGGCATTGTCGCGGGCGGCATGACAAAGGGCAACATCGGCATGGTCGGCGGCTTCCCGATCCCCGAGGTCAACCGGCTGATGAACGCCTTCATGGCGGGCGTGCGCGAAGTGAAGGCGGATGCGAAATTCCAGGTCAGCTTCATCGGGTCGTGGTTCGATCCGCCGAAGGCCAAGGAGACCGCTTTTGCAATGATCGATGGTGGCGCGGACCTGCTTTACGCCGAACGCTTCGGGGTTTCGGATGCCGCCAAGGAGCGCGGCGTGCTGGCAATCGGCAACGTGATCGACACGCAAGGGGATTATCCCGACACGGTCGTCACCTCGGCGCTGTGGCACTTTGAACCGACGCTGAACGCGGCGGTCGCGGCGCTTCAGGCGGGCGCGTTCACGGCCGACAACTACGGCGTCTATTCCTACATGAACGTCGGTGGCTGCTCGCTGGCACCCTTGGGCACTTTCGAGGGCAAGGTTCCGGCCGAGGTCATGTCGCTGGTGGCGACAAAGCAGGCGGCGATCATGGACGGGTCCTTCGTCGTCGAGATCAATGACACCGAGCCCGCGTCGTCGTGACCGGGAAGACGGAGGCGGAAGTCGTCCTCCGCCTTGACCGCATCACCAAGCGCTTCGGCGCGCTTATGGCGAACGACGCGGTCTCGCTGACCCTGCGGCGCGGCGAAGTCGTGGCTTTGCTGGGTGAAAACGGCGCGGGAAAGACCACGCTGATGAACATCCTCTTCGGTCACTATGTGGCCGATGAGGGGTCGGTGGAAGTCTTCGGCACCCCTCTGCCCCCCGGCAACCCGCGCGCGGCGCTTGCGGCGGGGGTGGGGATGGTCCACCAGCACTTCACGCTGGCGGGCAACCTGACGGTGCTGGACAACATCCGGCTGGGAACCGAGGGGCTGTTGTCGCGGTCGCATGGCGGCGCGCGGGCCAAGGTCGATCAGCTGTCGCGCGACTTTGGTCTGGCGGTCGATCCCGATGCCAAGGTCGGGCGGCTGTCGGTCGGCGAGCGGCAGCGGGTGGAGATCCTGAAGGCGCT
>JBGSVS010000289.1:0-3751 GCA_041752895.1 Tabrizicola sp. | reverse complement strand
GCTGCCGCCATGCAGGGTGCGGGCGACGGCGAACAGGGGGCGGCCTCGGGCATCAACAATGCGGTGGCGCGGGTCGCGGGGCTGGTCGCGGTGGCACTTCTGGGGCGCGTTGCAGCCTGGGTCTACGGTCAGGGCGCGCCGGGGTTTGGCGTTGTGTCTGACAACCCGGCGCACCTTGCCGCGACCGGGGCGGCTTTCGGTTCGATTGCGCTGATCGCAAGCCTGATGGCTGCGCTGGCCGCTGTCCTTGCCCTGCTGGTCAGCCGGCCAGTCAGGTGATCGCGCGGCGGTAAAGGTGCCAGCTGGCATGCCCGAACAGCGGCAGGACCAGGAACAGCCCCAGGAAAGCCGGCAGCATGCCGACGAACAGGCAGACCGCGATCAGCGCGCCCCAGCCCAGCATGATGCCCGGGCTTTCCCGCACCAGCGCAAAGCTGGTCAGCATCGCGGTGACGAAATCCACCTCGCGGTCCAGAAGCATCGGCAGGCTGACCACCGTCAGGCTGAAAAGAAGCGTTGCAAAGACCGCACCCACTGCCGTCCCGAAGCCAAGCATCGCAAGCCCTTCCGGCGACAGGAACACCGCCAGCGAGGAGGACACGTTGGTCATCGTCGCGTTCCCCAGAAAGAGGGCAAAGATCATGTGCGACAAGAAGTTCCAGAACAGGAAATAGACCACGATCACCGCTGCCATGGCCGGGATCTGGCGGTCCTTCTGGCGGAAGATCGCCCCGAAGATCTGGCTTGCGACCAGCGGCTCGCCAACTTCCAACCGCCGGGAGATTTCGTAAAAGCCGCAGGCGATGAAGGGGCCCAGGATCGGGAAACCGGCGCTGGCGGGCAGCGTCCACCAGACCTGGCCCTTGGTCGTCATGGCCCAGAGGATCAGCCAGCCGCCGAGCACATAGACCGCCGAGAAGATGGCCCCAAGGATAGGCGCGCGCTGGAAATCCCGCCACCCGGCCGCAAGGCTTTCCCGCAGGTCGGAAACCTCGACCAGGTTGATCTCGGGCGCGGCGGGCGGGTGCGTGACGCTCATGCCCAAAGATTAAGCGCGAGGCGAAGTGTCACGCAAGGGATTTGGCTGTCAGTCGACGTCAGCAAAGTCGCCGCGCTTGGTGCCCGACGCCTTCAACGCAAGTGTCGCGGCCATGAACCCGTCCAGATCGCCGTTCAGCACGCCTTGCGTATCGCTCGTCTCGTGCCCGGTGCGCAGGTCCTTCACCATCTGGTAGGGCTGCAGGACATAGGACCGGATCTGGTTGCCCCAGCCCGCATCGCCCTTGTTTTCATGCGCCTCGTTGATCGCGGCGTTCCGCTTGTCCAGTTCCTGCTGATACAGCCGCGACTTCAGCGCCTTCATCGCGATGTCGCGGTTCTGGTGTTGGGATTTGAGCGACGAGGTCACCACGATCCCCGATGGGAAGTGGGTAATCCGCACCGCCGAGTCGGTCTTGTTGACGTGCTGGCCACCTGCGCCCGAGGACCGGAAAGTGTCGATGCGGATGTCCTTGTCCTGGACGTCGATCTCGATGTTGTCGTCGACCACGGGGTAGACCCAGACTGAACAGAAGGAGGTATGGCGACGCGCGGCGCTGTCATAGGGCGAGATGCGGACCAGGCGGTGCACCCCGGCCTCGGTCTTCAGCCAGCCATAGGCGTTCTTGCCGCTGATCTTGTAAGAGGCCGACTTGATCCCCGCGCCGTCGCCTTCGGATTCCGACTGCAGTTCGACCGTGAAGCCCCGCTTTTCGGCCCAGCGAACATACATCCGCGCCAGCATCGACGCCCAGTCGCAGCTTTCGGTGCCCCCGGCGCCCGCGTTGATTTCAAGGAAGGTGTCGTTGCCGTCAGCCTCGCCATCCAGCAGCGCCTCAAGCTCTTTCGCCTCGGCGAGTTTCACCAGATCGGTCAGGGCGGCTTCGGCCTCGGTCACGATCTCGGTGTCGCCCTCGGCTTCGCCCAGCTCGATCAGCTCGACATTGTCCTTCAACCCGCTGTCGATCAGCCGATAGGCCGCGACCGCGTCCATCAGCGACTGGCGGTCGCGCATCAGTTTCTGCGCCTTGCCCGGGTCGTTCCACAGATCCGGAGCCTCGATCATCGCGTCGAACTCTTCCAGCCGGTGCGGCGCGGTTTCCCAGTCCATCCGCTGTGCCAGAAGCTTCAGCGTCTTTTCGATCGCTTCGATGTTGGCTTGGGTTTCGGCGCGCATGGGTCGGGTCCAGTCCTGTCTTTCGCGGGCGGTCATAAGCGTTTGGCCGCGCCCCGGCAAGGGCGCGGTCCGGGGCATGTCGGAGGTTCAGTAAAGCCCGCCGGAGGAGACGGTGCCGAAGTCGGCTTTCTTGGGCACTACCACGGTCTTGCCGGCCGAGTTGGTGACGGTCTTACCCTGATCGCCGCCGCTTTCGCCCTCGCCATAGGCGAAAAGGGGCAGGTTCTCGCCCATCGCAAAGCCACCGTCCACGATCACGCCAAGGCCGATCAGTGCCTCTTCGCCCTCGCGGAAGTATTCCGCCACGACATTGTCGCCCGAGGCCCCATCCGGCAGCGGGTACCCGGTGAAGCGGTCGATGTTCTGGAAGTAGCCGCCCGGTGGCACCCGGAACGCGCCGCCGCCGTATTTCTTGATCGCCGTCTTCATGAAGGCCTCGAACACCGGGCCGCAGAATCCGCCGCCCGAGGCGCGGTCGCCCAGCGTGCGCGGCTGGTCATAGCCGATGTAGCAACCCGCCGCGATGTTCGACGTATAGCCGATGAACCAGACGTCCTTGGCATCGTTCGTCGTTCCGGTCTTGCCCGCCACGGGCACCGGCAGGTTGATACCCGAACCCGTTCCGCGCTGCACGACACCCTGCAGCATCGAGGTCAGCTGGTAGGCGGTGATAGCGTTCATCACCCTTTCCCGGTTGGTGTCGATGCTGACCCCCTGCCCCAGCACGAGATCCACGGTCGCGCAATCTTCGCAGATGCGCTGGTCATGACGGTAGATCGTCTTGCCGAAGCGGTCCTGCACCCGGTCGACAAGCGTGGGTTCCACCCTCTCGCCGCCGTTGGCGAACATCGCGTAGGCCGCAACCATCTTGAACAGCGTGGTTTCCTGGCTGCCAAGCGCGTTGGCAAGGAAAGCGGGCATCCGGTCATAGACGCCAAAGCGTTCGGCATAGCCCGCCACGGTCTGCATCCCGATTTCCTCGGCGATCCGCACGGTCATCAGGTTCCGCGACTGTTCGATCCCGGTGCGAAGCGGTGTCGGCCCGTAATACTTGCCGGACGCGTTCTTCGGGGTCCACAGACCCTGCGGCGTGTCGATCTCGATCGGCGCGTCGACGACGATGGTGGCAGGGGTGAAGCCAGAATCCAGCGCGGCGGCATAGACGAAGGGCTTGAAGCTGGACCCGGGCTGGCGCGTCGCTTGCGTCGTGCGGTTGAAGACCGAATCCTGGTAGGAAAACCCGCCCTGCATCGCCAGAACCCGGCCCGTGTTCACGTCCATCGCCATGAACGCGCCCTGCACTTCCGGCACCTGGCGGAGGGACCAGCGCTTGAAGGTGCCGTCGTCATTCGTGACCGCGCGGACCAGCACCACCTCGCCCACCGCGAGAAGATCGCCCGCGACCTTGGCCTTGCGGCCCAACTCGCCGCCTTCCAGCCGCTTGCGGGCCCAGGTCACGTCCTCGGACGGGATGAAATGGCCGTCCTCGTCGTCCATCACACCTTCGATGCCGATGCGGGCATCGCTTTCGCCGAC
>JBGSVS010000288.1:0-5210 GCA_041752895.1 Tabrizicola sp. | reverse complement strand
CCGATGTCCGGCGGATGCTGGCGGCGATGCGGGCCGAGGTCTTTGCCGCACGCTCGATTGCCTTGTCCTGTGCCGTGGCGATCGACATGGCTTCGGCAACCGGGGCGGCGGACTGGAAGGCGCGGGCGGCGTTCCTGACCCCGATCGCCAAAGCCCACTGCACCGACATCGCCTGCGAGGTCGCGCATCAGGGCGTGCAGATCCATGGGGGCGCGGGCTTCATCGAAGAGACGGGTGCTGCGCAGTTCCTGCGGGATGCCCGCATCCTGCCGATCTACGAGGGGACGAACGGCATCCAGGCGATGGACCTTGTCGGGCGCAAGATGGCCGATGGGGGCGAAGCGGCGTTCCGGCTGATTGACGAGGTCCAGCGCGGGGCCGAGGCCGCCCGGGCCACCCACCCCGATCTTGCCGGCGATGTCTGGTCGGCAGCCGAGGCGCTGCGGGAGGGAACTGAAGCCATGATCGCGATGCCGTTGGACGACCGTTTTGCCGGGGCAGTTCCCTACCTGCGCGCTTTTGCCCGGGTTCTGGGCGGGCACGCCCATCTGAAGGCCGCCCTTGCCGATCCGGGCCGGGAGCCGCTTGCCCGGGTGATGATCCGTCGGATCCTGCCCGAACATGGCGCGCTTCTGGCCGAGGTCCGGGAAGGGGCGGCCGGGCTTTTCCTGGTGAATGCGGATGGGCTGGCGGCCTAGCCTGTCCACGCAGGACACGTTCCGTGTAGCCAGCGATTTCAACGGCTTGGCTGTGGGCGTTCAGCCTTTGTAAACCTCGTCTCGTCAGGGCGAGAAGCAACGATGTCGCATCCCTTTGCGGGGAGTGAGGTCTGGACATTTCAGCATCGATGTCGCGGCGGACAGGTTCGAGAGTAGGTTTCTTTGCTTTTCCGAACCTTGCCGATGGCCATCTGTCGCCCAGTTGCTGGGAGACGCTCCCTTCTGCAGGATGGCTGTGTCCGTCCAAGTCCCAGGTCGCGAACACACGAAATTGCGCTTGCGGGGCCTGAAATCCAAAGGGCATCCCGCCGTGTCGGGCAACCGCAATAGCACGCTCTTATGACGGCGGTCGCCCTTCGAATTGGACCTGTCGCCGCCGCACTGCATAAAAACGAGGGATCGGGGAGGCGAGGTGGTGCCATCGGGCTCATCCGCGCGGAGGGCACATGACCGGCAACTTCACTGACATCCGCTATGCGGAACAGTCCGACCGCAACCTGCTTGACCTTCATATTCCGGACGGTGTTTCCGGCCCTCCGCTGGTGGTCTTCATCCACGGCGGCGCGTTCTTCATGGGCGACAAGACGGACAGCAAGCGCGAGCGTGACGGTCTGATGCAGGCGGGGTTTGCCGTGGCGTCGGTCAACTATCGCTATAGCGCGGAAAGGGTCTGGCCCGCGCAGCTGGATGACCTGAAGGACGCTTTCGCCTTCCTTCGCGCCCATGCCGCCGATTATGGCTATGACGGGCGGCGGATGGCCAGCTTTGGCCCTTCGGCCGGGGGGCATCTGTCGGCGTCCATCGGGATCGCGCTGGCGGCGAACCCGGCGACGGCGCTGGATGCCAGCGTCGTCTGGTTTCCGCCGGTGGATTTCCCGACCATGGACGGCGACATCATCGCCACCGGGGTGGCGCGCGCCACAGGCCGCAATGACGGTCCGGACAGCCCTGAAAGCCGCCTGATCGGCGCACATGTCGCCACGCATCCCGACCTTGCCCGCGCCGCTGGCTCCATTGCCCGGCTCGCTGAATTGCCCGACGGAGCGCGGCTGCCGGATATGCTGATCATGCACGGCGCGCTGGACCCGTATATCGCGGCCGCGCAATCCCGGCGTCTGCATGCGGCGGTGGCGGCCCATGGCACGACCTCGCGCCTTGACCTCGACATCCTGCCGGACGGCACCCATGGCGGCGGCGCGTTCGAAGAACCGCAGACGATGGAGCGGGTCGTGGCCTTTCTGACCGCCAGCTTTGCCCGCGCCGCGCGGCGTGATCGCTGATCCCCTTGCCGAAAGTCCATCAGATGACCGATGCGCCCAAGCCCAATGACCTAGCCGCCGCCCAACGCCTGTCCTTGCGGCGTCTGGCAACGGCCGACTGGACCAGCGCCCTGGCCGCGCTGGTCGTCGTGCTGGCGGTGGTGGGCGTGTTTCACCCGAATTTCCTGGCCCCCGGCCAGTTGATCAACGTGCTGCAAAGTGCGGTCTATGCCGCATTGATCGCCGCGGGGCTGGTGTTCCTGATCCCGCAGAACGAGATCGATCTGTCGGTCGGTGGCAATTATGTGCTGACGGGCATCGTGGCGGCGCTATTGATGCGGGCGGGTTATGCGCCGGTGCTGGCGATCCCGATGGCGCTGTCGGTGTCGGTCGGCATCGGGCTTTTGAACGCGCTGACCTCTCAGGTCATCGGCATCCCGTCCCTGATCGGCACGCTGGCGATGAGCTGGATGTTGCGCGGCCTCGCCCTTGCCCTGTCCAATGGGACCCAAGTCACGGGCGTGCCGCTGCAGGACCCGATCATCTGGTATCTGGGCGGCGGCAGGATCCTGGGGCTGCCGGTGTCGGTGGTGCTGCTGATTGTCGTGGGCATCCTTCTGGCGCTGGTCATGCACAAGACACCCTTCGGCTACCGCATCCGCGAGATCGGGTCGAACCCCGATGCCGCCGCCTTTTCCGGCATCCCGATCAAGGCGACGCGGACCTGGGGCTTTGTGGTAGCGGGGCTGATGGCCGGGCTGTCGGGCATCGTGGCGCTGGCCTTCTTTACCGTGGGCGACCCGCAATCCGGCGGCGGGATCGAGCTGTTCGCCGTGGCGGGCGCCGTCATCGGCGGCACACCCTTGGCAGGTGGCAAGGCCACGGTCTTCGGCGCAATCCTGGGGTCGGTGCTGCTGACGGCGGTGGCGATCGGGCTCGTGTATTTCCAGATCCCCGCGACCTGGGCGCAGTTCGCCACCGGCGCGGTCATTCTGGGCGCGGTGTCGGTTGACGGGTTGGTGCAGCGGCAAAAGCGGCTGAAGGGCGGACATTGAAACATCCGGGCGGCCTTGTGGCGCCCCAACACGAGGAGGAAATGCTATGAAATTCAAGATCACACGGCGGTCCATGCTGGCGGGCACCGGAACCGCTATCCTTGCGGCGCAGGCACCCTTTGCGTTCGCTCAGGATGCAAAGATCCAACTGGGCTTTGTCTATTTGGAAACCAAGACCGACGCCTTCGTGCAGATGGCCAATGGCGGGATTGCCGTGGGCGCGTTGGACCCCACAGTGAACCTGCTGACTGCTGCGCCGGATGCCGGTGATCCGCAAAAGCAGGCCGCGCTTTTCGGCCCCATCGCGCAGACGCAGGTGGACGGGATCGTGCTGCAAAGCCTTGCTTCCGGCCCGCTGACCCGGCCGGTGATGGACGCCATGGCCGCAGGCATTCCGGTGGTGGCAATTGACGCGCCGCCGCCAGAAGGCTCGGGCGTGGGGCTGTTCATCACGGCGGATAATGTGGGGCTTGGCGCGCAGATGGCCGAAAGGGTGCTGGCGCTGGTGCCGGCTGACGCCAAGGGGTCGGTCCTGATCGGCAGCACGGGCGTCGGCGTGCCGCCCCTGGACATGCTGGTGCAGGGGATGATCGCCAAGATCACCGAACTGCGCCCTGACCTGACCATCGTCGGCCCGGTTGCCACAAATGGCGTGACGGCAACTTCGGCCGAGGTGTTCGGCGCGTGGGAAGGCCTGCTGACCAACAACCCCGATGCCGTGGCGGTGCTGGCCCCTTCGGCGCAGGATGCCACCGCCTGGGGCCTCCTGGGCGCGCGCAAGGGGTTCAAACTGCCCTCGGGCGGGTTCGATCTTGAGGCGGGGAACCTGGCTGCGGTGAAGGACGGCTATGTGACCTATGTGATGTCGCCGGGCCACTGGCTGGCGGGATATATCGCCACAAAGGCGCTGGCCAACGCCAAGGCCAAGGGCGAGCCGTTGATCCAAGGCTTGCTGCTGGTGCCGGGCGAACTGGTCAGCGCGGAAAACGTCGATGCCGTGATCGCCCGTCAGCAAAGTGCGGAAACCGTCGCGGCGGCTTTGGCCCCGGTGGGCGATGACGTGCTGGCCAATCCGTCGGCCCATATCGTCGGCCCCTGGCCTCCGGCATAAGGGCGCGCGATGTTCGCCCTACAGGCGCAGGGTATTGCCAAGGCCTATGGCGGGGTGATTGCCCTGAAAGGGGTGGACTTCGCCGTCCGCCCCGGATCGGTCCATGCGCTGCTGGGGGAAAACGGGGCGGGCAAATCGACCCTCGTCAAGATCATGACCGGTGCTGTGCGGCCAAGTGCGGGCAGCCTGTATCTGGGCGGCCAGCCAGTCAGCTTTCGCTCAACCGCGCAGGCGGTTGGGCAGGGCGTCGCTGTGGTGGCGCAGGAGCTGAGCCTTTTCCCGCAGCTTGATATCCTGGACAACCTGTTCCCGATGCGCGAGCCCCGCCTCGGCCCCTTCATCAACCGCCGCAAGATGCGCGAGCTGGCCTTGCCGGTGCTGGCCGAACTGGGGATCGACCGCGCCCCCGAAACGCCGGTTCATGCGCTGTCCTTGGCTGAACGGCAGCTGGTGGAAATCGCCAAGGGCCTGATCGTGCAGCCAAAGGTGTTGCTTCTGGACGAACCCACCTCGGCGCTGGAGGCGGGTAGCAGTGCGCGGCTCTTGCGCCTGCTGGCGATCCTGAAGGAACGGCAGGTGGGCGTGGTCTTCGTCAGCCACATCCTGGAACAGGTGATGACCCTGTGTGACGAGGTGACGATCCTGCGCGACGGCGCAGTGATCATGGCCGGGCAAGCCATGGCCGACCTGACCATGCCCGATCTTGTGACCGCGATGCTTGGCGACAAGGCCCGCCGCGCACCGCGTGCTGCGGCGTCCCGCCAGGATGCCGCAACTCCGGCCCTGAAGGTGGACAAGGTCAGCACCGCAAGTGGGTTGCGTGATGTCAGCCTGACCGTCGCGCGGGGCGAGGTGGTGGGGCTGGCGGGCCTTGCCGGATCGGGGCCCGAGGCGATGCTGGCCGCGATTGCGGGCCTCTCGGGCATCACCGGGGGCAGTATCACCCTACCGAACGGCGCGGACCGGCCCGGTGATTTCCGGCAGGCCATTGGCAAGGGCGTGGCCTTTGTGTCGGGCGACCGGCGCAAGCTGGGGCTGATGCTGGACAAGCCGATCTGGGAGAACA
>JBGSVS010000287.1:0-9798 GCA_041752895.1 Tabrizicola sp. | reverse complement strand
GGGGGCGGCAAGGGCCGTCAGGCGGACGTCATCGAACGGTAGAAGCGAGACGGAGAAGCCGTGCATGTCGAGCGAGGTCATCATTGCGGCGGGGCCGATGACAAACTTGGTCTGGGGGCCGAGCGGGGAGCGGGCGAATTCCTCGGTGAGGATGCTCATTTCAAGCGGCGTAGTGCCGCCGAGGTTGTTGAGCAGGGCGACGTAGTAGCCGTGGCCCATGTGGGGCAGGAGTTTTTCGGCGACCATCTGCATCGCAGAGCGCGCGCCGGTGAAATCCACCTGCTCGATCCCGGCCTCGCCATGGATGCCGAGGCCGAGTTCGGCTTTGCCGATGGCGATGCGGTCTTCCTTGGGGGAGCCGGGGACGGTGCATGTGTCCAAGGACATGCCGATGGAGATGGCGCCCTTGATGACTCTTTGGGCGGCGGCGGTGATGGTGTCAAGATCGGCCCCGGTTTCAGCCATCGCTCCGGCAATCTTGTGGACGAAAAGCGTTCCAGCAACGCCGCGGGCTTGCGGCAGGTCAGGTAGGGCGATGTCATCGTCGACAATGACCATGCTGACTTTCAGGCCGAAGGCGCGGGCGCGCTCAGCCGCGAGGCCAAAGTTGAGGCGGTCGCCGGTGTAGTTTTTCACGATCAGGAGGCAACCGGGTTTGCCGGTGACCGCGAGGATGCCCGCCAGCACCGCATCGACGGAGGGCGAGGCGAAGACGTCGCCGCAGACGGCAGCGGTCAGCATCCCCTGACCCACGAAACCGGTGTGAGAGGGTTCATGACCGGAACCGCCGCCCGAGACGAGGGCGACCTTCGAGCGGTCCCAGTCGGTGCGGGTCACAACCTTGATATGCGGGTAGCCGTTGAGGCGCGCCAGCTTGAAAGGGTTGGTTCTGAGGAGGCCATCAATCGCCTCGGTCACCAGTTGGTCCTTGGAGTTCATGAACTGTTTCATGGGGTTGGCCTTTCAGATGCGGTTGCCGGCGGCGTCGAACCAGAGGGGACTTTCGGGGCGGATCAGAAGCGTCTCGCCCGGTTTCAGCGGCGTATGCGGCTCGGTCAGGGTGATGAGGTTGTGCGGGCCGAGGGAGAGGTGGAGGCGGGTCTGGTCGCCAAGGTGTTCGACGCGGGTGATGGTGGCCTGGGTGCCTTCGCCGACGTGGATGTGTTCGGGGCGGAGGCCGATCTGGGCGGCGTTTGGGGGGGCGTTTCCGAAGGCCGAGGCGGGGAGGAGGTTGATGTGCGGCTGGCCGAGGCGGGAGGCGACGTAGGTGGAAACGGGGGCCTCGTAAATCTCGCGCGGGGTGCCGAACTGGACGAGTTTGCCGTGGTCAAGGACGCCGACATGGGTCGCCATGGTCATTGCCTCGATCTGGTCGTGGGTGACGTAGAGGAAGGTGGCGTTGAGGTCGTTGTGGATGCGTTTCAGCTCGATCCTTAGGTCGGCGCGGAGTTTGGCGTCGAGAGAGGAGAGCGGTTCGTCCATCAGGTAGATGCGAGGGTTGCGGACAAGGGCGCGGCCGATGGAGACGCGCTGCATCTCGCCGCCGGACAGGGCCGTGGCCTTGTTGTCCAGCTTGTGCGGGATGCGGAGGACTTCGGCCACTTCCTGGACGCGTTTGGCGATGTCGGGTTCGGGCATCGCGAACATCGGGGAGCGGAGGGGGAAGGCGAGGTTCTCGCGGACGGTGAGGTGGGGGTAGAGGGAGTATTGCTGGAAGACCATCGCCACGTCGCGCACGGCGGGCGTGTCTTGCAGGACAGACTGGCCGCCAATGTGGATGTCTCCGGCGTCGGGTTTGTCGAGGCCGGCGATGAGGCGGAGGGTGGTGGTCTTGCCTGCACCTGTGGGGCCGAGAAGGACGACGAAGGCGCCGGTCGGGATGGTGAGGGAGACGTCCTTCAGGGCTTGGGTGGCACCATAGGACTTGGACAGGTTGGACAGCGTGACCTCAGCCATGATGGACCCCGGCGTTGGCGGCGGTGCGCAGGGCGCGGCCGGTGGTGGCGTCGAAAAGGGCAAGGCGGGGGGCGTTGAGGGCAAGGCCGGTGAGGTCTCCGGGCTTTGCGGGGGCAGTGGAAGAAGTGCGGGCTTTCACGGGGCCGAAGGGGGTGGAGAGGGTGACGATCTGGGTGGTGCCGAGGTATTCGGTGGCCTCGATCCGACCGCGGAGAAGGGCGGTGTCGGACAGCGCGACGTGCTCAGGTCGGACGCCGAGGACGAGTTGGCCGGATGCGGCTTCCTGGAGTTGGGGAAGTGCCACCTGGAGGTCTCCGAGGGTGACGTGGTCAGCCCCAGCGACGGCTTGGCCGTCGAAGCGCAGGAAGTTCATCGCGGGGCTGCCGATGAAGTCGGCGACGAAGAGGGTGGCGGGGTGGTCGTAGATGTCTTGCGGAGTGCCGAATTGCTCGACCACGCCGTGGTTCATCACCACGATCTTGTCGCCCATCTGCATCGCCTCAAGCTGGTCATGGGTGACGTAGACCGTGGTCGCGTGCATCCGGTCGTGGAGGGCGCGGAGTTCCTCGGCCATGATCTCGCGGAACTCGGCGTCGAGGGCACCGAGGGGTTCGTCCATCATGAAGGCCTTGGGGTTCCGGACGATGGCGCGGCCAAGGGCCACGCGTTGGCGGTCGCCGCCGGAGAGGCCGCCGACCGGGCTGTCGAGCATGTGGTCGATGCGGAGGATCTTCGCGACCTCGGCCACCTTGCGTTGCACTTCAGCCCGGGGGACGCCCTGGGACACAAGGGGGTAGGCGATGTTCTTGCGGACATTCATATGCGGGTAGAGGGCGAACATCTGGAAGACCATGGCGATGTCGCGCTGGCTGGCGGGCTTTTGGCTGACATCTTCGCCGTCGATCAGGATTTCGCCGGAGGTCGGTAGTTCGAGGCCCGCGATCATCCGCAAGGTGGTAGTCTTGCCGCAGCCGGAGGGGCCGAGGAGCATGAAGAACTCGCCGTCCTTGATGGTGAAGGAGGATCCCCTCACGGCGGTGAAAGCGCCAAATTCCTTGCGGAGGTTCTTGATGACGATTTCAGCCAAGGGGAAGCTCCTGCCCGGCGCGGATAAGGTTGCCGTTCAGGTCGAGAAGCGCAAGTTCCCGCATGCCCCAGGGTTTGTCGGCGGCCCGTTCCAGACGCGGGATGCCCGTGGCGGGCAGGCCAAGGGCGGCCCATTCGGCGTCAAGCGCGTTGATGTCGGACGGGCGCAGGTAGGCGCCGTGGTTGTTCCGGAATGGCTCCTGGTCTGCATAGTGGAAGAAATGCACCTCGGCCCCTTCACGCTTCATCAACAGGTAGTCGGCGTCGATGTAGACGGTGTGGAAGCCCAGGCGCTGCCAGAAGGCCTCGGTCTCGGCGATGTCGCGAGCGGGCAGGATGGGGGAAAGCTTTTCCAGCATTGGTCTACTCCGGGAAATGGCTGGTGATGATGAACATCACCGTGCCGATCAGGGTCACCAGGAAGGACCAGGTGTAGGCCCAGAGGAAAAACGGCTGCATCAGCATCACCACGCCCAGCGCGATGAGGATGGTGGCAAGCATCTCCCACGGGCCGCGGCGGAGGCGGAGGAGGCCGTGGAAGAACGCGGTCATCCTTGCCCCCCGGGGTTACGAGTTTTCTGCGAAAACTCGGGGGTGGGACGGGATTTTTCGCAGAAAAATCGGGTCATTTGCGGACGGCTCCGAAGGTGATCCCGCGCAGCAGGTGCTTGCGGAGGAGAATGGTGAAGATCATCACCGGGAGGAGGAACAGCGTGGCCCCGGCCGCCACAGCGGGCCAGTCCTGGCCACCGACGCCGATAATGGTCGGGATGAACGGGGGGGCTGTCTGGGCGTTGCCCGAGGTCAAGAGCACCGCGAAAGCGTATTCGTTCCAGGCGAAGATCAGGCAGAAGATCGCGGTCGAGGCGATGCCGGTGGCGGCTTGGGGCAGCACGACTTTCCGGAAAGCCTGAAAGCGGGTGTAGCCATCGATCAGCGCGGCCTCTTCGTATTCGCGGGGGATCTCGTCGATGAAACCTTTCAGAAGCCAGACAGCGAGCGAGATGTTCACCCCGGTGTAAAGGAGGATCATGCCGAGATGCGTGTCGGATAGCCCAAGCTCGCGGTACATCAGGTAGATCGGGATCGCGACGGCGATGGGGGGCATCATCCTTGTGGAAAGGATGAAGAACAGCAGGTCATCCTTCAGCGGGACCTTGAAGCGGGAGAAGGCATAGGCGGCCAGCGTGCCGAGAATGATCGAAAGGGCGGTCGAGCCGAAGCCGATGATGACCGAGTTCATGAACCGCTCGCCGAACCGGGAGGGGCCGGTGATGATGGTGCCCTGTCGGCGGGCGATTTCCTCCATGATCCCGTCGGGGGGCGGGAGGGTATCGAGTTCCGAGACGGCGGGGCGGGTGCGCGTAGTAAAGAGGTTCACGTAACCCTCGACCGTCGGGTCGAAGAAGACCTTCGGCGGGTAAGAGATCGAATCCGGCCCGGTCTTGAAGCTGGTGGAGATGATCCAGACCAGCGGCAGCAGCGTGATGATCGTGTAGAGGGTGACCAGCAGGCCAGCGCCCCATTTCGACGCCTTGGAGGGTTCGGTGACGGAATAGGCGCTCATGGCTGGGCTCCTTCTTGGACCGGGTGCCCCCCCACCCCATCCCTCCCCCACGCGGGGGGAGGGAGGAGCTTGACGGTGGCTGTAGCGCCCAAGGGCCGGGTCGGGGCGGCTCCCCTCCCCCGCGTGGGGAGGGGATGGGGGTGGGGGGCTGGCGTGTAGGGCATCACCGTTCCTTCACCTTGTTCAGGGCCTTCACGTAGATAGACGCAAGGCCGAAGACGGTGACGAAAAGGATGATCGCGTAGGCCGAGGAATAGCCGGTCCGCCATTTCTCGAAGGCCTCGCGCTTGAGGTCGATGGAGGTGAGGAGCGTCTCGCTGCCGGGGCCGCCGCCGGTCAGAAGGTTGACCATGTCGAACATCTTGAAATTCTCGATCCCGCGGAACAGGACGGCGAGCATCAGGAAGGGCAGGACCATCGGCACAGTGATGGTCCAGAACTGTCGCCATTTGGAGGCGCGGTCGACTTCGGCGGCCTCGTAGATGTAGTCGGGGATGGACCGCAGGCCCGCAAGGCAGATCAGCATGACGAAGGGCGTCCACATCCAGGTGTCGACGATGATGATCGACCAGGGGGCGAGGCCGCCGGGGCCGAGCATGGAGAAGCTCGACGCCGGGATACCGGTGAAGAATTCGACGATGTAGTTCACCATCCCGATCTGCGGCTGGTAGAGGAAGGTCCAGAAGTTGCCGACCACGGCGGGCGACAGCATCATCGGCAGGACGATCAGCGTGGTGAGCAGGTCGTTGCCCTTGAACTTGCGGTTGATGAGCCAGGCGAGCGTGAAGCCGATCAGGACCTGAAAGAAGATGGTCCAGATCAGGAAATGCGCGGTGGTGGTCATGTGCGACCAGATATCCTCGTCGGTGAGGATGCGCTCATAGTTGCGCAGGCCGACCCATTTCACCTCGGCGTTCGGCTTGTTGGCGGCGTAGTTGGTGAAGGACAGGCGGACGGTCCAGATCAGCGGGAAGATGTTGATCGCCAGAAGCAGGAAGATCGTCGGGGCCACGAAGATCCAGGCGATGGCGCGGTCCGACAGCCCGCGCACCTTGCGGGCGAGGGTCGGTGGCGTGGCCTTTGCGGCGATGTCGATGGGGTTTGCCATGATCCGATTCCGTGGGGAATGCATCCCCAGCCTACCCCCTTGCAGCCGCAATGAGGGAAGTTCCTTCAGGGGTGCCCCCCTCCCGTATGGGAGAGGGGCAGAAGTGCGGGGCTTAAAGCTTGCCTTCGTCTTCGAAGACCTCGGTCCAGTCGGCGATCAGGCCGTCCAGTGCCTCTTTCGAAGTGCCGTTGCCGGCGACCACATAGTCGTGGAAGCGGGCCTGAGACGCCTGGAGGAGCGAGGCATAGGACGGCTCGGCCCAGAAGTCCTTCACGATGGCCATGCTGTCCAGGAAGGTCTGCGCATAGGGCTGGCTGGTGGCGAAGGCCGGGTCCTCGACGACGGCCTTCAGGCAGGAAAAGCCGCCCATCGTCCACCACTTCTGCTGCACGTCCTGCTGGGCGAACCACTTGATGTAGGCCAGTGCCCCGTCCATGTTGTCGGTGTTGGCGACAACGCTGATGCCCTGACCGCCAAGCTGGGCGAAACGCTCGCCCCCCGGGCCTGCGGGGTTCACCAGGTAGCCGGTCTTGCCGCCGCCGACATTGGGGTCGACCTCGAAGCCGGGCCAGGTGAAGGCGAAGTTCATCTGCAGCGCGACTTGCCCCGATTTGTAGGCGTCGATGCCTTCGCCCATGTAGGTGTTGGACGTGCCGGGGGCGACGCAGCAATCATAGAGCGACTTGTAGAATTCAAGCCCGGCGACCGCGCCTTCCGAGTTCACGAAGCCTTCCATATCATAGGGCTTGTCGGGGTTGTCGTATTTGAACCCGAAGCTGTAAAGCACGTCCATCGCGCCCATGGTGATGCCTTCGGAGCCGCGTTCGGTGTAGATCGAGGCACCGTAGACCGTCTTGCCGTCAATGTCGCGGCCCTGGAAGAACTCGGCCACTTCCTTGAGTTCGGCCATGGTCGCCGGGGGCGTCAAGTCGCGGCCGGTCTTTTCCTTGAAGGCGGCCATGATTTCGGGCCGTTCGAACCAGTCTTTGCGGTAGGTCCAGCCGACCACGTCGCCGAAAGCGGGCAGCGACCAGTAGTTCGGCGTGTTCTTCGGCCATTCGGAATAGCCGGTCACAGTGGCCGGGACGAAGGCATCCATCGAGATGCCCTCGGCGTCGAAGAAGTCATTCAGCTTGACGTACCAACCGTTTTCGGCCGCGCCCCCGATCCACTGGCTGTCGCCGATCATCAGGTCGCAGAGCTGGCCGCCGGAGTTGAGTTCGTTCAGCATCCGATCAGCAAAGTTGGGCCACGGGACGAATTCGAAGGTCATCTTGGTGCCGGACTGGGCCTCGAAATCCTTCGAAAGCTCGACCAGCGCGTTCGCCGGGTCCCATGCGGCCCAGCAGAGGGTAAGCTCGCTGCCTTGTGCGCTTGCCTGGGTTGCCCAGACCAGTGCGATGGCCGCCGATGCGGCCAGAGTTGTCCGTTTCATGCGTTCCTCCCGGTTTGATGGATATGGACCCGTGGCCGGGCCTTCTGTGGATTGTGATGACCATAGGCAGGCCCGGGCGGGGCTGTAAAGCGTTTTTGAGGAACGTACCTCATTTCGTTGCCAGCGCCTCGATTAAAGCGATTTGAAGGGCATCAGGCGACCTTTTCCTCGGGCAGTATCTGGGCGGGATCTGGCTGGGCGGGAAGGTTTTCACGCAGGACGATCTCGATTCGAATCTGTTCCTGACCTTCGTCCAGCGGCAGGTTGTCAGCCTTGGCGCGCAGGACACGCAGCGTGCTTCTCGCGAGATGGCCCAGGTTCTGCGTGATCACCGCCGTGACCGTTCCCTGTTCCAGCGCAGATCGGACATGCGGGGTCAGTTCGTGGCAGATCACGGTGATGCAGCCAGAAAGGCCATGGTCGTCAATCAGTTGTGTCAGCGCCCGATGCCCGTCCCCCATGGCGTAGATGCCGCGCACGTCTGGTGAGTTCGCCAGACGCCTCGCGACGACGTCGCGCAACGTCCGGCCCGAGCCATGGGTTTCCAGCGATGGCAGCACGTCAAGGCCGGGGAAGTCGCGCAGCATCACCTCATCGAAGCCGCGGCGACGGTCCACCATGTCGCGCGCAAGAAGGGACTGGCCCAGAACCAGCACCTGACCGGGGCCGCCACCCAGGAACCGCCCCATAAGGACTCCGGCCGTCCGCCCCGCCGCGCGGTTGTCGACGCCGACGAAATGGTCGCATGCGGCATTCGGCAGGTTCGAGACCAACGCCACCACCGGAATGCCCTTGGATCGCAAAAGCCGGACCGCATCCCGCAGGACGGGCGTTTCGGGGGCCATGAGTGCCACGCCGACGTAGCCGTTGTCGGGCAGAGAGGCCAGAAGTGCTGCCAGGGAATGCGGGTCCTCGGCCGGGAAACGGTGCAGGCGCAGGTCGATCCGGCTGGTGGCGGCGACCGATCCGGCTTCGATCAGCGCATCGGCAAGCGACTGGATGAACTGGCTTTCGGAGTCCGGCAGGATGACTGCAAACCGGTATGTTCTCCCGCGCGCAAGGTTGGCGGCGGCCAGATCGCGCACGTAGCCAAGCCTCGTGATGGCTTCGTTGACGGCAAGAATCGTCTTCTCGCGCACGCCTGGTCGCGCATTCAACACCCGGTCCACCGTGGCAAGGCTGACCCCGGCCTCACGTGCAATGTCGATGACAGTCGGCCGCAAACCTGATCTCCGCGCTTCAGGCCCGACTATTCGACGGTTTCTGAGGTACGTCAATCAGGTCTGGCTGCAGCGGTGGCGCTGGCGGTCAGTTGGTCAAGAGGTGATAGCTGTTCCGCGACCCGCCCATGTTCTGGACCGTGATGTAGAAAAAGCCGTCCCAGGCCGGGGTCCAGTCGCAGTAAAGCTTGTCTGACCAGCTGACATCGTAACAGATCACGTTGCCATTTTCGTCCGTCACGGCGACGTCGAGGTTCGCGTCGCCGTCGCCGACGATGGCCACTTCGGCGTAGGAATTGCCGTAGAACGGAATCTCCCAGACATCTGTCTGGCCAGAAGGCAGGCGCGACAGCCATTCAACCGCCCCGCCGACCCGCCCCCGCGCGCCTTCGGCCATGGCGTCGTCGATCAGGCCAAGGACAGAGTCGTCATCGGCGGCAAGCTCACGCGCCTCGGCGAACATCTCTTCGGCAGTCGCTGGGGCTTCGGATGCGCCTTCCTCGTCCGAGGTGGCGGTGAAGAAGGTGGCCTTTGCAGCCGCGCGCGGGGTGCCGTCTTTCATCATTGGCGCGGGGGCTGCCGGGGCGGCGGCGGGTGCTGCCTTCTTGCGCAGGGTCTCTTGGTCGCCCTCGGCGAAGACGATGCTTGCAGGGTCAAGTGCGGCAGGTTCGGCGGCGGCAAGGTCGACCGAGGCGGCAAGTTTCGCGGCAGCGAGGACGGTCACTGCATCGCCCTGCGATGATCCCAACGCGTAAAGCTCTTGCGCAAGGCCCATGGTCGCTGCCCCGCCTGGCGCTGCGTCTACAGCGGCAGCCCCGAGGTTCGGTCCTGACTTGTCCTGCGACAGGGCGGAAAGCGGGACGGCGGTCAGGGCGGCTGCGGCCAGGACGACGGCAGTTTTCATCGAGGGCATGGCTGATCCTGTGGTTCGACAGAGAGGGGGCGTGCGCCGTCGATCCTGACAGCAGCCCGGGCAGTTGAGAAGACACCGCAGCGTGACAAATTCCGTCACCCGCTTCAGCTGCCGATCAGCCGGTAGCTGTTCCGCATCGGGCCAAGGTTCTGGATCGTCACGGTGAAAAAGCCGTTCCGGGCGGGGGTAAAGCGGCAAAGCCCCGGGCCCCGCGTCGGCGTGCGGGCGCAGACGATGTCTCCGGCCTCATCCGTCACGGTGAAGGACAGGGGCGCGTCGCCGTCGCCGATCAGACCAAGCTCGACCGCGACCTGGCCGGAGAACGCGATGCGCCAGATGTCGGTCCTGCCGGGGTCAAGGTCCGACCGTGCCTCGATGGCGGTTGCGGCACGGTGATGCGGCAACTGGGCGTCGAGGTCGTAGACCAGGTCCTGCAAGGACGGGTCCTCGCCCGCAAGCGCCTGCACGATGGCGATGACCTGGGCCGAGGCCGGGTCGGGAGGGGCCGCGCGG
>JBGSVS010000286.1:0-2793 GCA_041752895.1 Tabrizicola sp. | reverse complement strand
CAGCCTGGAGATGGGGCTCGAATCCGCCGGTACGGCCACGGCCGACAGCCTCGTGGCCGGCAAACAGGCCACCCTGCGGCTGCTGCGCGCGGCCTTCGACAAGTTCGGCATCGAACTCGTGGACCCGGTGGGCCATCCCTTCGATCCCCAGCTGCACGAGGCCATGAGCATGCAGCCTTCCACGACCATGACGCCGGGGTCGGTGCTGGCGGTCCTGCAGAAGGGCTACCGCCTGGGTGACCGGCTGCTGCGCCCGGCCCGGGTGATCGTGGCGGGGGAGCCGGTGGCCTCGGGGGCCACGGTGCCGGGAGGCGAGGTACCCCCCGACGCGAATTGAGGCCATGGTCCGGGTAACCGGGCCCTCGAAACCGGCCCTTGAAACCAGAGACGGCCGGCCCAAATTTGAAACTAGCCGGCAGCCAGAGAGGCTGCTGCGACCGAAACACCTGATGGAGTGACGCATGAGCAAGGTAATTGGCATCGATCTCGGCACCACGAATTCCTGCGTGGCCGTCATGGAAGGCGGCAAGCCCAAGGTGATCGAGAACAGCGAGGGCGATCGCACGACGCCGTCCATCGTCGCCTTCACCAAGGACGGGGAGGCGCTGGTCGGGCAGTCGGCCAAGCGCCAGGCCGTGACCAACCCCGCGAACACCCTGTTCGCGGTGAAGCGGCTGATCGGCCGCAAGTTCAAGGACGAGGTCGTGCAGCGGGACATCGGCATGGTCCCCTACAAGATCGTGGGCGCTGACAATGGTGATGCCTGGGTCGAGGCCAATGGCAAGAAGATGGCCCCGCCCGAGATTTCCGCCCGGGTGCTCATGAAGATGAAGAAGACCGCCGAGGACTACCTGGGCGAGCCCGTCACCGAAGCCGTCATCACGGTGCCTGCCTACTTCAACGACTCCCAGCGCCAGGCGACCAAGGATGCCGGCCGCATCGCGGGCCTCGAAGTGAAGCGCATCATCAACGAGCCCACTGCCGCAGCCCTGGCCTATGGCATGGACAAGCAGCGCGGCGACCGCAAGATCGCCGTCTACGACCTGGGTGGCGGCACCTTCGATATCTCGATCATCGAGATTGCGGAGATCGATGGCGAGCACCAGTTCGAGGTGTTGTCCACCAATGGCGACACCTTCCTGGGTGGCGAGGACTTCGACCTGCGGGTCATCGAGTACCTGGCCGGCGAGTTCCAGAAGGAGAGCGGCATGGACATCCGGCGCGATCCCCTGGCCATGCAGCGCCTGAAGGAGGCCGGCGAGAAGGCCAAGATCGAGCTGTCCTCCCAGCAGCAGACCGAGGTGAACCTGCCGTACATCACGGCCGATGCCAGCGGTCCCAAGCACCTCAACATCCGCCTGACCCGCGCCAAGCTGGAGTCCCTCGTGGAAGAGCTGGTCGAGCGGACCATCGGGCCCTGCCGTACGGCGGTGACCGATGCGGGCCTCAAGGTGGGCGACATCGACGACGTCATCCTCGTGGGTGGCCAGACTCGCATGCCCAAGGTCCAGGAGGCCGTGAAGAACTTCTTCGGCAAGGAGCCCCGGAAGGACGTCAACCCTGACGAGGCCGTGGCCGTGGGCGCCTCCATCCAGGCGGGCGTGCTGTCGGGGCAGGTCAAGGACGTGCTCCTGCTCGACGTGACGCCGCTGTCCCTCGGCATCGAGACGCTGGGCGGCGTGATGACGAAGCTCATCGAGAAGAACACCACGATCCCGACCCGGGCGAACCAGACGTTCTCCACGGCCGATGACAACCAGACTGCGGTGACCATCCACGTGCTGCAGGGTGAGCGCGAGCAGGCCCGGCACAACAAGTCGCTGGGGCGCTTCGACCTCACCGACCTGCCGCCGGCCCCGCGGGGCATGCCCCAGGTCGAGGTCACCTTCGACATCGACGCCAACGGCATCCTGAACGTGTCGGCCAAGGACAAGGCCACGGGCAAGGAGCAGAAGATCGTCATCAAGGCCTCCAGCGGCCTGTCGGAGGACGAGATCAAGCGCATGGTGGGCGAGGCCGAGACCCATGCCGAGGAGGACCGGCAGTTCCTGGAGCTGGTCGGCGCCCGCAACCAGGCGGATGCCCTGGTGCATGCCACCGAGCGCTCGCTACGCGACCTGGGCGACAAGGTGGAGGCTGGCGAGCGGGGGCGGATCGAAGCCGCACTTGCCGACCTGAAGGACGTGATCAAGGGTGACGACAAGGCCAAGATCGAGCTGAAGAGCAAGGCCCTGGCGGAGGCGTCCGCTGCCCTGGCGCAGAAGGCCTACGAGCAGGCCCAGGCCTCCGGTGCAGGCGCAACCGGCGGCCCGGCGGCTGGCGGGGCTGACGAAGGCGTGGTCGACGCCGAGTTCGAGGAGGTCAAGGACGACAAGGGCGGACGATCCGGCACCGGCTGACGTGTCGTTCCCGATAACCCGGCGGCCCGGTGCAACGCACCGGGCCGTCATTGCATTGGTCTAGCGCATGGCGAAGCGTGACTACTACGAAGTGCTTGGTGTGAGCCGCGACGCGAGCGAGGCCGATATCAAGAAGGCCTATCGGCGGCTTGCCATGAAGCATCACCCGGATCGCAATCCTGACGATCCGCAGGCCGAGGCCGCCTTCAAGGAGGCCAAGGAGGCCTACGAGATCCTGTCCGAGAAGGACAAGCGGACGGTCTATGACCAGCACGGGCATGCCGGCGTCGAGGCCGCCGCCGGTGGCGGTCGGGGCGGTCCCGGTTTCAATCCGGGGGATGCCTTCGGCGACATCTTCGGCGACGTGTTCGGCGACATTTTCGGCGGTGGCCGC
>JBGSVS010000285.1:0-5261 GCA_041752895.1 Tabrizicola sp. | reverse complement strand
ACCGCGACACCTGGGTCCGATTCCAGTCCGGCCTCAACACCGACGGCGCGCACAATCCGGTCACGGCCCGCGTGTTGCGGCCGGGCGACATCCTGTCGCTCAACTGCTTTCCGATGATCAGCGGCTACTGCGCCGCGCTGGAACGCACGATGTTCCTGTCCCATGTCGATCCTGCCGCGCTGGTGGTCTGGCAGGCCAATGTCGCGGCGCATGAATACGGCATGTCGCTGCTGCGCCCCGGTGCCAGCTGCACCTCGATCACCGCGCAGCTGAACGTCTTCCTCGCCGAACGCGACCTGCTGCGCTACCGCACCTTCGGCTATGGCCATTCCTTCGGCATCCTCAGCCACTACTACGGCCGCAAGGCGGGCCTCGAACTGCGCGAGGACATCGACACTGTGCTGGAACCCGGCATGGTGATCAGCATGGAGCCGATGCTGACGATCCCGGAAGGCCAGCCGGGCGCAGGCGGCTACCGCGAGCAGGACATCCTCTTGATCACCGAGGACGGGGCCGAGAACATTACCGGCTATCCCTACGGCCCCGGGTTCAACGTCGTGGGCTGAGACACGGTTACGAAACCGTCGCATCCCTGTCATGAAGCCGTTACCGGCCGCCGCCATCCCCGGCACGACACCAACCGCAACCAGGGGAATGGCTTCATGACCATCAAGCTTGCCGGTCTGACTTCTGCACTGGCCATGGCGTCGGCACTGCCCGCGCTGGCCGAGATGACCTTCAACCGGATCGCGACCTTCCCGACCACGGCCAATATGGCCGAGGGCGAAGACCTTGCCCGCACGACGTCGGCCGAGATAATCTCGGCCTCCGAAGACGGCATGACGCTGGTCTATTCCGACAGCCCCCTTGGCGTGATCGGCCTGATCGACATCACCGACCCGCGCGCGCCGCAACCGCTCGGCAACTTCGACATGGGCGGCGAGCCGACGACAGCGGTCTTCGCGCAGGGCATGATCTTCGCCGGCGTGAACACGGCGGATAGCTACACCAATCCCTCGGGCAAGCTGGTCACGGTCGACCCCGCGACCCGCGCTGTCACTGCGGAATGCGATATCGGCGGGCAACCGGATGCGGTGGCCAAGGCGCCGGACGGGTCGTTCCTGGCAATTGCCATCGAGAACGAGCGCGATGAAGAAGCGGGCGACGGCGGCCTGCCGCAGATGCCGGCGGGCTATGTCGTCAAGCTGCCGATCAAGGATGGGGCCGTGGACTGCGGCGCGATGCAGAAGATCGAGATGACCGGTCTGGCGTCCGTTGCGGGCGATGACCCGGAGCCGGAGTTCGTCGCGGTGAACGATGCGGGCGAGATCGTCGTGACCCTGCAGGAAAACAACCATATCGCCGTGATCGGTGCCGATGGCGCGGTCGCAAGCCACTTCAGCGCGGGCGCGGTGGATCTGGAGGGCGTCGACACCAAGAAGGACGGTCGCCTTGATTTCACCGGCAAGATGGAGGGCGCCCTGCGCGAGCCCGACGCGGTGAAGTGGATCGACGCCGATCATTTCGTGGCGGCCAACGAGGGCGACTACGAAGGCGGGTCGCGCGGCTTTACCATCTGGAAGAAGGACGGCACGGTCGTTTACGACTCGGGCGCGAGCCTGGAGCGCGAGATTGCAGCGCTGGGCCACTATCCCGACTTCCGCAACAAGAAGGGCGCGGAACTGGAATCGGTCGAGGTCGCAACGTTTGACGGCGTGCGGCATCTGTTCGTCGCGGCGGAACGTGCTTCGCTGGTCGCGGTCTATGACCTGACCGATCCGGCGAACCCGGTGCTGAAGCAGATGCTGCCCTCGGGTGTCAGCCCGGAAGGCCTGGTGGCGATCCCGGCGCGGAACCTGTTTGCCACGGCGAACGAGGTTGACCTGCGCGAAGACGGTCTCGCCCCGGCGCATGTCATGGTCTACGAGCGCGCCGAAGGTGTGGCCGCTTATCCGACGATCACCAGCGCCGGGTCGGACCCGCTGATCGGCTGGGTGGCGCTGTCGGCGCTGGCCGCTGATCCGGCGACGGCGGGCAAGCTTTACGCAGCCAACGATTCGGTTCTGGGCGCGGCTCCGACGATCTACACCATCGATGCGACCCAGACCCCGGCGAAGATCACGGCAGGGCTGACGGTCACCCGTGGTGGCAACCCGGCGCAGTTGATGGACATCGAGGGCCTGGCCTCGGACGGCGAGGGCGGCTTCTGGATCGCCAGCGAAGGCCGCAGCGACCGGATGATCCCGCACGGTCTGGTGCATGTGGACGCCGAAGGCGCCATTGTGCAGGAAATCGGCCTGCCGCCGGAACTTGCCCTGAACGAGACCCGCTTTGGCTTTGAAGGCGTGACCAAGGTCGGCGACATGCTGTGGATGGCTGTCCAGCGCGAGTGGAAGGACGACCCCAAGGGCATGGTCAAGCTGGTGTCCTATGACCTGAAGGAAAAGGCCTGGGGCGCGGTCCACTATCCGCTGGAGGCCCCGGCGGAAGGGGCCTGGATGGGCCTGTCGGAAATCACCGCGCAGGGCGACTGGGTCTATATCGTCGAACGCGACAACCAGATCGCGGGCAACGCCGCCGTCAAGCGGCTGTATCGGGTGAAGGCCGCCGATATGGTGCCCGCCAAGCTGGGCGAGGCGCTGCCGGTTGTTGCCAAGGAACTGGTGCATGACTTCCTGCCCGACCTTCAGGCCAAGAACGGCTATGTCGTCGACAAGGTCGAGGGCTTTGCCATCGATGCCGCCGGGACCGGCTGGGTCGTGACCGACAACGACGGCGTGGATGACAGCAGTGGCGAGACCTACTTCTGGTCGATCGGCGCCGTGAACTGACCCGGACCTGACCTAATCGAACCTGACCCCGGATTCGCCCGCCGAATCCGGGGTCAGATCATGTTTGGCCCCGAAGATTCGGAAAAGCTTGTGTTTTTAGGGTTGACGAAGGCCGGTCTGCGTGGCGCAAGGTTGCGTCAGCTGCCCAAAGATGAGTCTGCCCCGTGACAAACGCTGTTTTACGGATCTTCGCGATCCTCGCCCTTCCCTTGCTCGCCGCCTGTGCGGGTGCCCCGAAGTCGCAAGTGCCGGAGGCCGTGCCGGGCTATGAGGGCTTGCAGGACGGGGAATTCTTCATCGAGCCGGTGCCGGCGAAATACCTGCAGGACGGCAACAGCCGGACCGAGGTGGCCTATACCGGACCCGAAGCGCCGGGAACGGTGGTGGTCGATACCTTTGCGCGGAAGCTTTACCTGGTGGGCGAGGGCGGGACGGCGACGCGCTATCCGATCGCCGTCGGTCGTGAAGGACTGTCGTTCCGCGGCGTCGGGGCAGTCGGCCGCAAGGCGGAATGGCCGTCGTGGCAGCCGACCGCGAACATGATCCGCACCCGGCCTGACCTTTACGCGGCCTATGCCGGTGGCCTGCCGGGCGGGTTGCAGAACCCCTTGGGATCGCGGGCGCTGTATCTGTATCGCGGGTCGCGCGACACGATGTTCCGGATTCACGGGACGGCGGACGCGGCCTCGATCGGGCATGCGACCAGCGCGGGGTGCATCCGGCTGTTCAACCAGGACGCCATCGACCTTTACAACCGGGTGCCGAGCGGAACCCGGGTCAAGGTGCGGTCGGAGACCGAGAGCCTGGCGCTGGAAGGTCCGCAGATCCTGAATGCCTACGGCCACATGGTCCCGGCGACGCCGGACAACGAGGCCAGGAGGGAAAGGGATCTCGCGGCTTTGGCCAAGCAGGAGGCGCGTGACCAGGCCGCTGCCGAGAAGGCCGAGAAGAAGCGTCTTGCCGCCTGCGCCAAGCGGGGCATCCCGGATGCCGAGTGCCAGCCCTCGGAAGCTGCGGTGACTGTCGGCACGTCTGGCTAGGTCTGGGGCGCTAAGTCCGGATCACATAGTCCTTGAGAGTGGTCTGCACGACCTCCCACGTTCCTTCAAAGCCCGGGCGGATGATCAGGCTGTCGCCCGGATGCAGTTGGGTGACGCTGCCATCTGCGCCGGTCAGCAGCGAATAGCCCTGCAGGATGCGGAAATACTCCCACTCGGAATAGCTGACGCGCCACTTTCCGGGGGTGGACTGCCAGAGCCCGGCGTAGAGGCCGTCGGCGTCCTCAAGGCTCCAGGTCGAATGGACGGGATCGCCGGAGATCACCTTGGCGGGATCGGGGCGGGTGACGTCCGGGGCGGTGCCGTCACGGCTGACACGCTGGATCAGGGGCATGGCGGTCTCCTTTCGCGGCATTCAGGCGCGGGACGCCGGGGCGGTCAACCCTGTGACGAAGGTGTCGGCGGTGCTGCGCTGCGGCGCATATTTGTTGCGGCGGCGTTTCGCTTGTGCCCATATGGCGGGCAGAATGTGAATATGGAGGCCCCGAGATGAGCGCGACTTCCCCCGTCCGGCCTGTGCTTCCCCCTGATATCCGCGCCCGCAAAGGCGGTGTGCCGCTGGTGGTGCTGACGGCCTATTCGACGCCCGTCGCGCGGCTGGTCGACGCGCATTGCGACGTGGTGCTGGTGGGGGATTCGGTGGGGATGGTGATCCACGGGTTGCCCTCGACCCTGGGGGTGACGATGGAGATGATGATCCTGCATGGCCGCGCGGTGGTGCGGGGCGCGCAAAAGGCGATGCCGGTGATCGACATGCCGTTCGGGTCCTATGAGGAAGGGCCGCAGCAGGCGTTCCGCAATGCGTCGCGGCTGATGGCCGAAACTGGCGCTCCGGCGGTCAAGCTGGAGGGCGGGGTGCATATGGCCGAGACGATTGCGTTTCTGACGGCGCGGGGCGTGCCGGTGATGGCGCATGTCGGGCTGACGCCGCAGTCGGTGAACACGCTGGGCGGCTACAAGGTGGTGGGCCGGGCCGAGGAGGCCGACAAGGTGATGGCGGATGCAAGGGCGGTCGAGGCCGCGGGAGCGTTCTCGGTCGTGCTGGAGAAGGTGCCGGAGGGGCTGGCGGGGCGGATCACCGAGCGGCTCTCGATCCCGACGATCGGCATCGGGGCCGGGGTGGATTGCGACGGGCAGGTGCTGGTGGTGGATGACATGCTGGGGCTGTTCACCGACTTCCGGCCAAAGTTCGTGAAGCGCTATGCCGAGTTGGGCAAGGCGGCGGACGAGGCGATTGCCGCCTATGCGGCAGAGGTGCGGGGTCGCGCCTTCCCTGCGGCGGAACATGCGTTTCCCGATGTGCTTCCGGTGAAGAAATGATCCTGAAGACAGTGGCTGACCTGCGGGCCGTGGCGCGGGGCTGGCGGGCGGC
>JBGSVS010000284.1:0-6472 GCA_041752895.1 Tabrizicola sp. | reverse complement strand
CTGCGCGCGGCCCCACACCGACCATCTCCAGCAACTCCCGCGCCCGCGCTTCAGCCGCCGCCTTCGACACGCCATTCGCCAGTTGAGGGATCACCACGTTCTCCAGCGCCGAGAACTCCGGCAGCAGATGGTGGAACTGGTAGATGAACCCCACCTCATCGCGCCGCGCCTCGGTCCGCGCCTTGTCCGAAAGCCCGCCCATTTCGCGCCCGTCCAGCCGCACAGTGCCTGCATCCGCCGCGTCCAAGAGCCCCGCGATGTGCAAAAGCGTCGACTTCCCCGCGCCTGACGGGGCCACCAAAGCCACCACCTCACCCCGCGCCACCGCCAGGTCCACCCCACGCAACACCAGAACCTCCGATGCCAGACCCCGGTTATACCCCTTGGTGATCCCCGACAGCTTTAGCATCTCACTCATAGCGCAGCGCCTCGACCGGGTTCATCCGCGCCGCCCGCCGTGCAGGCAGCAGCGTCACCACGAAGGACAGCCCCAAGGACAGCCCGACCGCCGACATCACGTCGCCAATCTGCAACTTCGCGGGTAGCGAGTAGATCCCCCGGATCGACGGGTCCCAAACCTCGGCCCCGTTCACCCAGTTGATCGCACTCATTATGCTGTCGATGTTCAGCGCCGTGAGGCACCCCAGCACCACCCCCGCGATGGTCCCGATCACCCCGGTAAACGCCCCGCAGATGAAGAACACCCGCAACACCGACCCCTCGGTCAGCCCCATCGTCCGCAAAATCCCGATGTCGCGGCCCTTGTTCTTCACCAGCATGATCAGCCCCGAGACAATGTTCATCGCCGCGATCAGCACCAGCACCGACAGGATCACGAACATCACGTTGTCCTCGATGTCCAAGGCCCGCAGAAACGCGCCCGAGCTGTCCTTCCACGTCCACAAAAGCGCCGCCGGACCAGCCGCCTGCAAGACCGCCTCGCCATAGCCTTCAATGGCATCGGGCGTCTCGACCATCACCTCGATCTCGTCCGCCCGCCCCTCCTTGTTGAAAAAGCTCTGCGCCTCGACAAACGGCATGTAGATCCGCGTGGTATCAATGTCATAGCGCCCCGCTGTGAAGATATAGACCACCTCATAGGCGTTGACCCGCGGCGTCGTCCCCATCGCTGTCTTCACCCCTCCGGGGGCAATCAGCCGCACCCGGTCGCCGACCGAAACCCCCAGCTCCCGCGCGATGCCGGACCCCAGCGCAATGCCTTCGGGAAACCGCGCCAGATCGCCCAGCGCCTCTGACCCCGCGCCCACTCTCGGGATCGACGCGAAATCCTCCGGCAACAGGCCATAGACCTCGGCCCCGGTGGTGTCCTCGCCGTCCGACACCATCAGCTTGCCCTTGACCAAGGGTGCCGCCCGCGTCACCCCCGGCACCTTGGCAATCGATGCCGCCACCGTATCCGGCTGCAGGAACCCTCGGATCAGCTCTCCGTCCTCGCCCACCACGCCCGACGAATAGACCGTGACATGCGCGTTGGCCCCCAGGATCGTGTCCACGAACTCCGCCCTGAACCCCGCCCGCACCGCCAGGGTCAGGATCAGCGCAAAGACCGCCAGTGTGATCCCGATCAGGCTGATCCAGGTCATAACACTGACCCCGCCCTCGGCGCGGCGCGCCCGCAGGTAGCGCCAGGCGATCATGAATTCGAAACCCGAGAAGGGACGCGTGCTCTTTGCCATCTGCCTTTTGCCCTTTCCGGGCCTTCGTTGATTGGCGCGCAACCTGCGGGACAAGGCGCAAAACGTCAAGGCACGGACCCGTCAGCGCGGATTTCCGCGCGGGACCGGCGCAGGGCCGGGAACTCGCCCGCCCGTTGCGTTAACCTTCCCCTGCGGCAGGTGCCGCGACCAACAAGATAACGAGGGATATCATGCGTCTTGCATCGACCATTCTGGCGATTGCCGCCACCGGCTTTCTGGCCGCCTGCACCGGCGAAGAGGCCTGCACCCAGGAGGTGGCGACGAAGAAGGCCACCGAGCTGACCACCAAGATCCAGGAAGTCGCCGCCGCCGATCCGGCAAAGCTCGCGGAACTGGCCCCCAAGGTGCAGGAACTCGCGACCAAAGCTGCCGCCGGTGGAGACGATCTGGCCGCCACCTGCAAGGCGCTGGATGAGATGATGGCCGAGCTGTCGAAGTGACGCCTCCGGTCCGGGCCGCCTCAGGCCCGGACCTCTTTCCGCCGTGGCGGCACGCATTGAGGCTTCACAATTTCGCCAATCTGTTATATAAACGATTCGTTACATAACGGATCGCACAAATGTCCGACCTCGACCAAAGCTTCGCCGCCCTCGCCGACCCGACCCGCCGCGCGATCCTTGCCCGGCTGGCAGAGGGAGAGGCCACAGTCCAAGACCTCGCCCGCCCCTTCGCGATCAGCCAGCCCGCAATCAGCCGCCACCTGAAGGTGCTGGAAGACGCAGGCCTGATCGAGACCCGCATCCACGGCACCGCCCGCCCCCGCAGCCTGAAGCCCGACGCCATGGCGCAGCTCTGGCACTGGCTCGGCCAGTACCGCGCGTTGTGGGAAGACCAGTTCCAGCGCCTCGATGCCATCCTCGACAGCCTTGACGACCCCTCCGCAGGATCGAAACCATGACCCTTACGTCACAGATCTCGCTCGACGGCGATACCGACGTGGTGATCCGCCGCCGCTTCAAACACCCGCCCGCAATGGTCTGGCGCGCTGTCACCGAAGCTGCCCTGATCCGCCAGTGGCTCTCGCCCGACCTGATCGATTGCCAGATCGACGCCCGCCCCGGCGGCAGCTTCCGCTACGCTTGGCCCGAGTTCTTCTTCTCCGGCCCCGTCCTTGAAGCCGACCCTCCGCACCGCCTGGTGCATGTCGAACATTTCAACGGCGACACCACCCAGGGCCCCACCGTAACCACCACCCTCACTCCCAATGGGCACGGCACAATGATGACGGTCACGCTGCGCTACCGCGACGCGCAGTCCCGCGCGACCGCCATCGAACAGGGCTTCACCGACGGCATCGCCGACGTCTATGGCCGGATCGAGGATCTCGCCTTCCCGGGCTGACTCTCTGGGGATTGTCCGCAGGCCCGGAAACACCTTTTGGCTTGCCCTTTTCCAAATACTCCCGCCGGAGGCCCTCCGAGGTCTTGCGCGTTCTTCACGCGCAAGGCCGAGACAAAAGCCTCGCGCCGCAGGCGCTCAATCTGGAAACCGTCCGGGCAAAAGATGCGCATCCCAACTGGCGACCGAGGCCCGTAGGGTGGGTCGTTCTGCGCCGAAAAGCGCAGGTTGACGCACCATCCGCACAAGTTAAGAAACTCCTAACGTCCGCAGCCAAGCCCTTGTTTCCAAACGACCATCGTCGATTGTCCACCGTGGACACTCAAAAGTCGGTCGGCGCCCCGCCTTCCTGCTTTCGCCGCGCCACGAACCGCTGCAGCTCCTCCAGGTGGTCCCCGTTCATCTCCGGTGCCTCGAACTCTGCCAGGATCTGCTTGTAGATCCGGTGCGCCCGCTCGACCGTCCAGACCGACCCATCCGCCTGCCACGCTTCATAGTTCCGCCAGTCGGACACGATGGGCGCATAGAAGGCGTGCTGGTACCGGTCCTGGGTGTGCTGGATGCCGAAGTAATGCCCCCCCGCGCCAACCTCCCGGATCGCGTCGAAAGCCAGATCCTCGTCTCGGGTGGCAAAGGTCGCCTCCTCGAAGTAGCGCTGGATCATCTGCAGGACCTCGCAGTCCATGATGAACTTTTCCGGGGAGGCGATCAGCCCCCCCTCCAGCCATCCCGCCGCGTGGTAGACCATGTTGGTCCGGCTCTGCACCGCCGACCAAAGGGAGTTCGACGTCTCCCACATCGCCTGCCCGTCCGGCACGTTCGCCGCACAGACCCCCGACGCCCGCATCGGCACGCCATAGAACCGCACCAGCTGCCCCGTCATCTGCGTCGCCCGCATATATTCCGGGGTGCCAAAGGCCGGGGCCCCCGACTTCATGTCAACGTTCGAGGTGAAGGTCCCGATTGCGACCGGACACCCCGGCGCGATGTATTGCAGCAGCGCCACCGCCGCCAAAGCCTCGGCAATCGACAGGGCCACCGCCCCCGACATCGTCACCGGCGCCATCGCCCCGGCCAGCGTGAACGGCGTCACCACCACCGGCTGGCCCCGTTTTGCCAGCCGCATCGCGCCGTCCAGCATCGGAAAGTCGTGCTTCAGGGGCGAGACCGAGTTGATGTTGGTATACATCCGCGGCTTCGCCTGGAACTCCTCTTCGGTCAGCCCGCCCGCAAAGCGGACCATCTCCATCACATCCTCGACCCGCTCGGCCCCCAAGGAATAGGCGTGGACGACCTTGTCGGTCAGCGTGAGCTTCTCATAAAGGCAATCCAGGTGCCGGACCGAGGCATGAATATCCACCGGCTCGACCGGATAGCCTCCGGCGATGTGGATGCAGTTGAAATACTGCGTCAGCTTCATGAATTCCTTGAACGTCTCGAAGTCGCCCGACCGCTTGCCCCGCTCCATGTCCCAGGCGTTCGGGGGGGAGGACACGTTCACGAACAGCATGTGCTTGCCGCCCATGATCAGCTCACGGTCCGGGTTCCGGGGGGTGATCGTGAAGGTCTCGGGCGCTCGGGCGACCATCTCCATCACGAAGTCTTCGTCCATCCGGACGTTGGTCCCGTTCACGATGCAGCCCGCGCGGCGCAGATGCTCCACCGCTTCGGGGTTCAGGAACTCGATCCCGATGTCGCGCAGGATGCGCATCGCGGTCTTGTGGACGCGCTGCACCGCCTCGGCATCCAAAGGCTCCACCGGCTGATCCGGGTTCACCGGAATCCGCCAGGGCATCTGATCGATCACCGCCGTGCCTGCGCGGACCTTCATCCCCGCCCGTACTCCGGCGCGCTTCCTGCGGGATGGCTCTTCGGTCATCACTGCATCTCCGCTATCCTTGCCGAAGGATTACGGAAGCCCGCGCGAAGTGATCCCCGCATTTGCGACGAAAACCTGTCGTTTTCACGCTTTCTGGCGTCGGATCACCGATCAAGCGTCAAAAGCCAGTCCGGGATCGCCCCGATGTCCGCCAGCACCACGTCGGCATACGGTATAAGGTCCTGACGCGTTGCAACGCCGGTCAGCACGGCCACCGTCCGCATTCCCGCCGCGCGTCCTGCCTCCAGATCATGCCGACTGTCCCCGACCATCGCGACGCGTGACGGGTCCAGCCCCAGCTGACGGGCAAAGGCCAGGCACATCCCTGGACCGGGCTTGGCCCCATGCCCGGAATCATAGCCCGAGATGAAATCGAAGCAGTCGGTGATGCCGTGGTTCGCCAGATGCTGGCGCGCGGGGGCTTCGGAATCGTTCGTCGCGACGCCCAGCCGCAACCCCCTGCCACGCAACGCGGTTAAAAGCGGACGCAGCGGCACCGCCTCGGACATCGGGGCCTGTCCGGCACTGGCGTCGATCCGGTCGGTCAATTCGGCCACCGTCACCCCCGGCAGTTCAGCCACCAGCGCCGCCGCGATGTCGGTTGCGGTCGCGGCGATCACCGGGCTATCCGGCGCAAACGTGCCGGTTTCCGGATCAAAGCCGATGGCCTGCCCCAAACGCCTTGCATGCGCCGCATCCCGGGAGATCTGCGACAGGAACCCCTGCGCCCACCGGCCCCAGCTGATCCGGAAGTCGAAGAGTGTCCCATCCTTGTCGAACAGCAATCCGTCGATCATCGCGTTTCCATTTCAGGGAACTCAGGTCCAGTAGGTCTCGGCCCCACCCGGAAGGGCCTGCCGCGCCGCTTGCGGGGCGGTGTAGGGATGCCCCTCGCCATCGCAGAATGCAATCACCCATGCGTCGTCCTGCAACAGGAAGTCGAGAACGGCCGCCTGAAACTCGGCCTCGGCGGCCCTTGTGCGCAGGTCGCCCAGGCTGGCACCGGTGGCTGCAAGGAACATCGGAAAGACCTCGTCCTGCCCGGCGATCCAGCCCAGCGCCTGCAACGCGATGACCTGTGCTGCTTCAGGTGTCATGCCGCTTTGCCCAAACTTTCCGCGCCCAGATGTTACCCAACGTCATTCGGCCCCCGGGGCGCGCGCCCCGGGGGCCGTTGGAAAGGATTTGTTAACCTTCTTCACGGCACACTGTCCTTGATCGATGAAATGAACAAGACAGCGGCGGAAGATGAGCGCACGGATTCTGATCGTAGACGACGTGGCGGCGAACCGGATTATCCAGCAGGCCCGGCTGGCGGCCGCGTTCTACGAACCGCTTCTGGCCGCGGATGGGGCGACATGCCTTGCCGCTGCGCGGGAAGACCGGCCTGACCTCGTGCTCCTCGACCTTGGCCTGCCCGATATCCCGGGGCTTGAGGTTCTGCGCCGGCTCCGCGCCGATCCGGCCTGTCGCGACATTCCGGTCATCGCCCTTGCAGGCCCCCGGGCCGAGGAACGGCTTGCCGCCTTTGCCGCCG
>JBGSVS010000283.1:0-9265 GCA_041752895.1 Tabrizicola sp. | reverse complement strand
GCGCTTGGCCGGATGCCGGGTGACCAGCACCACCTCCGCCCCGGCATTCCGCGCCAGCTGCAGCGCCAGAAGCCCAATCACCCCGCCGCCAAGGACGATGACCGTCTCCCCCGGAACCGGCGCACCGATGTCGACCCCGTGCAGCGTGCAGGCGAGCGGTTCGGCAAAGGCCGCGTGCAGCGGGTCAAGGTCGCCCACTGGCAACGCGCGATGGGTGGGCAGGGTGGCATAGTCGGCAAACCCGCCGTCGCGGTGGATGCCGATGGCGATGTTGCGCACACAAAGATTGACCCGCCCCCGCAGGCACTGGTCGCAAGCCCCGCAGGCAATGTTCGGATCACAGGCGATGCGCTGGCCGGGAACAAGGCTCACGCCTTCACTACACTCCACCACCTCGCCGCAGAATTCATGGCCCAGCGTGACGGGCGGGTCGCAGGGAAACTCGCCCTTGAAAAGATGCCGGTCGGTACCGCAGATGCCCGCTGCCAGCACCCTGACCAGAACCTCCCCCGGTCCGGGTGTCGGCCTCTCGACCTCGACCAGGGCGATGTCGCCCACCGCCCGCAACTGCACGGCCTGCATCGCTCCTCCCCCGGTGCCTCGCGGGGGCGATGATGGCACGGCGCGCTTGCCCTGTCGCCGGCGAACGAAAGCCTTGCGCCAATGAACAGGTTTTCTGCATCCCTTGCGATTGCCCACGGGTCGCTTCCGGCCTATCTGGACGCCCAGGAAGCCAACAAGGACCGCGACATGAGCCTCGACCAGCCCCAAGATCGCCAACCTGACCATCCGGTTGCAGCCCAGTTCCCCGCCCGCTGGTCGCCCCGCTCCTTCACCGACCACCAGGTGACCGAGGCCGAGGTGATGTCGCTTCTGGAAGCCGCCCGCTGGGCGCCCTCGGCCTCGAACCAGCAACCCTGGCGCCTTGTCTGGGCGCGCCGGGGTGAGGATGCCTTCGCGGCGATCCATAGCACCCTTGCGGCGGGCAATCAGCTTTGGGCCGGACACGCCGGTGTGCTGTTCGCGGTCGCCTCGAAGGACACGCAGACGAACCGCGAAGGCGCAGAGGTGCCGAACCGCACGGCTGGCTTCGATACCGGTGCTGCGTGGATGAGCGTGGCACTTCAGTCCCAGACGATGGGGCTTGTCGCCCACGCGATGGGCGGGTTCGACCACGAAAAGCTTGCCGCCGCCGTGAACCTGCCAGAAGACCACACCCTGCACTGCGTGGTAGCAGTGGGTGAACAGGGCCCGGCTGGGGCCTTGCCCGAAGACCTTGCCGCGCGCGAAAAGCCCAGCGGTCGCAAACCCTTGGCCGACGTCGCACACCACGGCAGGTTCTAGACCTCGCGCACCTCGAAGTCGCGCGCAAGACCGGCGGTGGCTGCAAACCAGGCGCTCGACCGGGTGCGATCCCCATGGGCCTTGAAGGCGGCCTTGTCGGTAAAGCTCTCGTCCAGCCGCCAGATCAGCGGATTATCCGTCGGATCGACGTTGAAGGTCAGACACCCCGGCTCCGCTCGGCTAAGCCTGATGTGTTCGGGCAAGAACTGCCGGACAAGCTCTGCCTCTTCCGAAGTCGAACAGGTCAGGGTGCCGGTGACGTGGATCATTCCAGTGCTGTCTTCCCAGTTGGCTTTAAGGTGAAGTCCTAGAAGACATGGTTCATGCGTTCGACCGTCTTGAGGATCCGGGTGGAGGGTATCTGGTCCCATCGACGACCGCGTCGACATCAAGGGACTTCCAGTTGAAGGTGTCAAAGTCAGCACGCTTCCGGCACAGGATTTCACTATGGCAGTACAGTTCCCGGACGGGTCGGTATCGCAGATATTGGTCGGCCTGACGGCTGAAATATCCGCCGATCGGGTTGCTCATCCCATAGTCGACCAGATCAAATCCCAGTCCGGAATTGAACAAGGCGCGCAGACCCATTTCCGAGAACTGGAAAAAATTCTACGGGCGCTCGTGTGCCACAAAGGAAAAGTGAGTTTCGACAAAGACATGGCCGCCGACCTTAAGAAGCTTGGCGATCTCTTCTGCCACCACCCAGGGCATGTGCAAGTGTTCAAAGACCGCCGAAGAAAAGATCAGATCGAACTTCTCATCGGGTGCGAAGTAGCTGGACAAGTGATGCGCATCACCGACGACATCGACATTCTCGCCGGCATAATAGTCGAAACCAACGTAAGTGGCCTTTGAGAATCGGCTGCGGAAGTTTGACCCCGTCACGACCCGAGAGCCGACCTCAAGAATCTTCATGCCGGGATGATTGAACTCTGCCTCAAGGTAGTCAGCCCATTTGGCATGGCTGACAAGCCTAGGCGGCGCGATCTTGTACTTTCTGAGCACGAACGGAAGGGCCGCGAAGAAAGAATAGAGGCTGAAGACCCTCCGTTGAATGTCCCGTTTCACTTCGCGGCGCATACAGATCCGTTTCCCTTCCTGGAAAAGCGGGGCTTCATTCCAGCTCGATCGTCCCCGGCGGCTTGGACGTGCAGTCGTAGAACACCCGGTTCACGCCCTTGACTTCGTTGATGATCCTTGTGGCGGTTTCGCCAAGGAAATCATGGGTAAAGGGGTAGTAGTCGGCGGTCATGCCGTCAACGCTGGTCACCGCCCGCAAGGCCAACGCATAGTCATAGGTCCGCCCGTCGCCCATCACGCCCACGGTCTTCATCGGCAGGATCGCGGCGAAGGCCTGCCAGATCTCGTCGTAAAGCCCGTGCTTGCGGATCTGGTCGATGTAGACCGCATCCGCCCGGCGCAGAATGTCCAGCTTTTCGGCGGTGATCTCACCCGGGCAGCGGATCGCAAGGCCGGGGCCGGGGAAGGGGTGGCGGCCGATGAAGCTGGCGGGCAAGCCAAGTTCGCGGCCCAAAGCGCGGACCTCGTCCTTGAACAATTCCCGCAGCGGTTCGACCAGCTTCAGCCCCATCTTCTCCGGCAACCCGCCGACGTTGTGGTGGCTTTTGATCGTGACCGAAGGGCCGCCGCTGAACGACACGCTTTCGATCACGTCCGGATACAGCGTCCCCTGCGCCAGGAACTTCGCCCCGCCGACAGCGGTCGCGTGCTTCTGGAACACGTCGATGAAAAGCCTGCCGATGGTCTTGCGCTTGACCTCGGGGTCAGACACCCCCTCCAGCGCACCAAGGAACAGATCGCTCTCGTCAGCATGGATCAGCGGCATGTTGTAATGGTCGCGGAACATGGTCACGACCTGCTCGGCCTCACCCAGCCGCAACAGACCATGGTCCACGAAGACGCAGGTCAGCTGATCGCCGATGGCCTCATGGATCAGGACGGCGGCCACGGACGAATCGACTCCGCCCGACAGCCCGCAGATCACCTTGGCATCGCCAACCTGGTCCCGGATCTTGCGGATCGCCTCCTCGCGGTAAGCACCCATCGTCCAGTCGCCCTTGAACCCGGCCAGCCGCACAAAATTCTCGTAAAGCTGCGCGCCCTTCGGGGTGTGGTGGACCTCGGGGTGGAACTGGACGGCGTAGAAGTGCCGCTTCGGGTCCGCGGTGATCGCAAAGGGCGCGTTGGGCGAGGTGCCATAGACCTGGAACCCCGGCGCGATCTTCGAGACGTGGTCGCCGTGCGACATCCACACCTGTTCCTGCGCCTGCGGCCCCATTTCGGGCGGGAACCAGCCGGCCAGGAAAGGGTGCGTCAGGGCGGTCGGCGTCACAAAGGCCTTGCCGAACTCGGCCGTGCCATGCCCGCCTTCGACATGCCCGCCCAGGCAGTGCATCATCACCTGCTGGCCATAGCAGATCCCCAGGATCGGCACGCCCAGATCGAAGACGCCTGCGGGCGGCATCGGGGCGTTCTCCCAATAGACTGACGCGGGGCCACCCGAGAAGATCACTGCCTTCGGGGCAAAGGCCTGCAGAAAGCCCTCGTCCACGCGGTTGTAGGGGTGGATTTCGCAGTAGACGTTCAGCTCACGCAGGCGGCGCGCGATCAGCTGCGTCACCTGGGACCCGAAGTCGATGATCAGAAGGCGGTCGTGTGTCTGGCTCATGCGCCCGCGTAGCGCGAGGTTTCCTGCGGTGCAAGGGGTGGCTGGCAGCGGACCGGGGGTTTCCCACCCCCCGGACGCTGGCGAAGTATTTGCGAAAAGAGCAAGCGCATGTCGTTTGCGACGAAGAAGCATGTCGCTTTTGGAAAGGATTGGCCGGTTTCGGGGGGCGGGCGCACCGGGTTTGGCGGCATAAGGACCCCAAACCGGATCGGAGGCTGACCATGAACGAAGTTGCAGGGCGCAGGTCGCGCAGTGGGGGCGGGGCAACCCGCCGGGCGGAACGCACCGCGGTCAGCTTCGAGACCGCGCGCTACATCCAGCGCAACATCCCGAACTTCGAGATCCTGAACGAGGAAGCGCTCCAGATCATCGAGGCGAACGCCGAGACGGTCCTGGAAGAGATCGGCGTGAATTTCGTCGAAAACCCCGCCGCCCTTGCCCGCTGGCGCGATGCCGGGGCCGATGTCCGGGGCGAACGGGTGCATATCCCCCGTGGCCTTGCCCGCAAATTGATCTCCACCGCGCCGAAGACCTTTACCCAACAAGCCCGCAATGCCGAGCGCAACGTCGAGATCGGAGGCCGCAACCTCGTCCTCGCCCCGGTCTACGGCCCGCCCTTCGTGCGCGACATGGAAGGTGGCCGCCGTTATGCCACGCTGGAGGATTTCCAGAACTTCGTAAAGCTTGGCTACATGTCAAAATGGCTGCACCACTCCGGCGGCACGGTTTGTGAGCCGACGGACATTCCGGTGAACAAGCGCCACCTTGACATGCTGCACGCCCACATGACGCTGTCGGACAAGCCGTTCATGGGCTCTGTCACCGAACCCAGCCGGGCGCAGGATTCGGTCGATATGGCGAAGATCCTGTTCGGGGACGCTTTCGTCGACCAGAACACGGTGATGACCTCCCTCATCAACATCAACTCGCCGATGGTTTTCGATGGGATCATGATGGGCGCGCTTGAGATTTATGCGGCGAACAACCAGGCAAGCATCGTCTCGCCCTTCATCGTCGGTGGCGCGATGGCGCCGGTGACCGTCGCGGGGACCCTGACCCAGGTGCTGGCCGAGATTCTTGCAGGCGTCAGCTATTCGCAGCTGGTCCGCCCGGGGTCGCCCGTGATCGCAGGGGCGTTTGTGACGTCAATCGACATGAACTCGGGCGCGCCCACCTTTGGCACCCCCGAAGCCGCGCACATCACCTATGGCGCGGGGCAGCTGGTGCGGCGGCTTGGGCTGCCCTACCGCTCGGGCGGGTCGTTCTGTGGGTCCAAGCTGCCGGACGCGCAAGCGGCCTACGAGACGGCGAACAGCCTCAACATGGCGCTGCTTGCCGGGGTCAACTTCATGCTTCACGCCTGCGGTTGGCTGGAAGGCGGGCTTGTTAGCTCTTATGAAAAGTTCGTGATGGACGCCGACCAGCTTGGCACGCTCCACCACCTGGCGCAGGGCATCCAGATCGACACCAACGGCCAGGCAATGGACGCGATCCGCGAGGTCGGTCCCGGGGGCCATTACCTCGGCTGCGCGCATACCCAGGCCAACTTCAAATCGGCGTTCTGGCGTTCGGACCTCTTTGACTACAAGCCGTTCGAAACCTGGGCCGAGGAAGGCGCGCGTGATACGCAGTCCCTGGCGAACGAACGCGTGAAAAAGCAGCTTGCGGACTATCAGGCCCCGGACCTCGACCCCGGAATCCGCGAGGCGCTGGACGCCTTTGTCGCGCGCCGCAAGTCGGACATGCCGGACGCTTTCATCTGACATCGGCAAAGGGGGACGGAAGAAACCGCCCCCTTTTCAATATCCTGCGCCCGTTCAGGCAAGACCGCCGCGCCGCAGGAACTGCGCTTCGGCCAGGAGTGCGATCAGCACCTCGATGTGGCGCGCCACCGAATAGGCCGCGTCGCCTGCAATCCGGTTCTCTTCAAACCGCGCTTCCACCGACATCAGCGACGACACCGTATCCTCGGGCGAGGCGGCATTGCCGACATAGCGGCGCAGGTCGCGCTCGCGGCGGTATTCCTGCAACCCGAAACGTGCGGCGCGCATCAGAAGCCGGGGACGGCGAATTGTGGCAAGCAGGGTGCGGCAGTCGGTCATGGGATCCTCCTTGGCTGGATGGATGCATCCTTACCCGACACAATCTGGCGTTGCGCAAACGGCCATTGGAGCGCGCGGAGGTTAGCAAATAGTTTAAGATTTCCATCGAATTGTCGTGGATAGCCGCGAGGTTAACGAACAGGTAACCAATTCCACCCAAGGTTGTATGCGTCCAAGGCTGGACTCATTGCAGCCACGGTGCGGACAAATATGGGACGATTGAATTGCCAGAATTGACTGCTGCCAGCCTGCCAGACTGGCTTCCTGCTGCTGTGCGACATTACCTCGATCATACCGAAGAAGGCACATCACTCAGGGAACTGGCGCGGCGCGAAGGTTTGCATGCCTCGACCATCCTCAGGCAGGTGCGTCGGTTTGAAAACCGTCGCGAGGACCCGCTGATGGACGAGGCCCTTGCCGCAGTCTCCCGCCTCGTCCTCCGCCAGCCCGATGCCCCAGCCCGAAAGGATGATCCGATCATGTCCGTCCACCCGCGTCTCACCAGTTCTGCCGACGCCCCCGAGATCTGCGACGAACAGGCCCTGCTGCGGGAAGGCATGCGCGTGCTGCGCCGCCTGGCCGAACCCGGCGCCGTCATGGCCATCGCGCCCGACCTCGACAAGGCGGTGGTGATCCGCGACCTGCCGGACGGCAAAAGCCTGCGCACCGCGGTGCTGGAACGGTCGGTGGCGCATGCCTTCGCGCTGAAGGACTGGGTCACCTGCCGCAAGCCGGGCCGTGTGTCCACCTACGAGATCACCTCGGCGGGCCGTGCCGCGCTGAAGCGGATGGTGGATGAGGAAGACCGCCGCCGTCAGGGCATGGCCGAAGTCGCAACCCCCTTTGGCGACCAGCATCGGGTCTGGGGCGACCGCGACATCATCGACGAAGAAGGCCCCCGCCGCGTCCGCTATAACCTGGCAGAAAGCCCGGTGGCGCTGCTGGGACGGCGGCGCGACCGGGATGGCAAGCCCTTCCTGGAACCCGAACTTGTCGCCGCGGCCGAACGCCTGCGCGAGGATTTCGAACTGGCGCAGATGGGCCCGCGGGTTGCGCAGAACTGGGACCGCTTCCTGACCGGCGGCGACCGGGGCGGCTTTCAGTCCGACAGCGGCCTTGCTGAAGGCCCGACCTCGGCGCGGTCCCGTGTCGCCGCTGCCCTGCGTGACCTCGGGCCGGGCCTCGGCGATGTGGCACTGCGCTGCTGCTGCTTCCTGGAAGGCCTTGAAGTCGCAGAAAAACGCATGGGCTGGGCCGCGCGGTCCGGCAAGATCGTGCTGCGGATCGCTCTCATGCGCCTGCGCCGCCACTATGAAGAAACCTACGGCAAGTCCGGCCCGCTGATCGGCTAAAGCCCAAACCCCGAACGCAGAAAGGGGGAGGCGGGACCAGCCCGTCTCCCCCTCTCCTCCGGGGCTTCCCCGTCCCCGGGACGCGCGCAAGCCAGGGTGTCAGGCTGCGCGCGTTGTTCCGATCCGCCCGACAGGACCCATCGACCGGTCCCTTTGGCATTGCACCTGGCGCAGGGCGGTGCGGCGCCAGCGAACGGCCTTGTCGCGTTGCCTTGCGGTGAAAAGCGCCTTATCTGATGGGGAACCACGCGGTCAGGGGGAAATTTCCGTGCGCGACCTCAAACTTCCGGAAGAGCGCCACCCCGAAAAGGCGCATCGCCCCGACAATGCCCAGCCGAAAAAGCCGTCGTGGATCCGCGTCAAGGCCCCGACCTCTGAAGGCTACAAGCAGACCCGCGACATCCTGCGCGAGAAAAAGCTAGTGACGGTTTGCGAAGAAGCCGGCTGCCCCAACGTCGGCGAATGCTGGTCTCAGGGCCACGCCACCATGATGATCATGGGCGAGATCTGCACCCGCGGCTGCACCTTCTGCAACGTGGCCACCGGCAAGCCGCAGACGCTGGATGCGTTCGAGCCGGGTCGTGTGGCCCATGCGGTCGCCGAGCTTGGGCTGAACCATGTCGTCGTGACCTCGGTTGACCGGGACGATCTGGATGACGGAGGGGCCGAGCATTTCGCCCAGACGATCCGCGCGATCCGGCATCGGTCCCCCGGCACGACGATCGAGGTTCTGACCCCCGATTTCCTGAAATGCCCGCCCTCCGCGCTTGAAAAGGTTGTCGAGGCGCGGCCCGATGTCTTCAACCACAACCTTGAAACCGTCCCCGGTCTCTATCACGAGGTCCGCCCCGGCGCGCGCTACTTCCACTCGCTCCGCCTGTTGCAGCGGGTGAAAGAGCTGGACCCGATGATGTTCACCAAGTCCGGGATCATGGTTGGCCTGGGCGAGGAACGTCAGGCGGTCCTGCAGGTGATGGACGACATGCGCTCGGCCGACGTCGATTTTCTGACGGTCGGCCAATATCTGCAGCCGACGCCAAAGCACCACCGCGTCGACCGCTTCGTCACGCCGGATGAGTTCAAGGCCTACGAGACCTCGGCCTGGGGTAAGGGCTTCCTGATGGTGTCGGCGACGCCGTTGACGCGGTCCAGCTACCACGCCGGCGACGACTTTGCCCGGATGCGCGCTGCCCGACAGGCCGGGCAGGGCTGAAGCCCCGAGTTTTCGCAAGACTAACGCCTGACTCTCTGAGTTTTCGCAGAAAACTCATGCACTGATTTTCTGCGAAAATCAGAAAAGCATCCGGACTGGTCCCGGATTACAGATCACGATGTACTGGCTTTGCGTGACCACAAGATGAAACCCGCGCCGCCGCACCTCGTCGACGAAGCGGTCATGTCCGACTTCAGTTGCAACCCAGCCAATGGCGCGACGGACGACGCCGCCCTGCGCCGCCTTGGCGGAAAAGACCTGATCAATCCAGGCATCCGGGTCGCTTGTTCTGGCTTGGGACTGCGGCATGAACGTGACGCTATGGCCCCTTGGTAAACACCCGGTTAACCGCGGGTCACTCGACGCCGGGCACCGCCAGAAGATACTCCGCAACCGCCTGCCGGTCGCTTTCCGGCAACCGCGCCATGTTCTCCACCACATGCGCCATGTGCCCGCCGACGCTGTCATACTCCGGCGTGAACCCGGTCGTGAGGTATTGCACGATGTCGCCCGCGCCCCAGCCCAGCTTCGCGGGCGTGATGTTCGGAATGCGCCCGTCGCCCGA